>JBKEAB010000122.1:0-8330 GCA_047971845.1 Paracoccus sp. (in: a-proteobacteria)
GCGTCCGCCTTCGGATGCGCCAGGGATTTTTTTATATGTCACACCCAGTTTGCGCAGCGCCTGCCAGATCGCCTTGGGTGTGACGCCAAACCGCGCCGCGCGCTCGTGCTGAGAGGCATCGGGATGATCGCGCACGTCCTGCGCAAGCATCAAGGGGTCGATCCGGCGGTCCTTGCGGCGCTCATAAGGCTTCGGCTCCGGTCGCTTCGACCAGCGTTTCACAGAAGCAATGCCTGCCGAGAACCGGTCGGCAACCTCGGCAAAGCTCAATCCGTCACGCTCCCTGACCCGCAGGACATGACGACGAAAGGCAATCGGATGGCTCATAAAGATACAGTATCATAAAATTGTCGCTTGGCTATACCATGATCACCCTGCGGTCATCCACCCGGCTGGTTCTTTGGCAAGAGCGGCCCCACCGCCGCCCAAGCCCGGTCCGAAAGTCAAAACTCACCAGCCATTGAGAAACTCCCGCATGATGCTTCATAAGTGAATCAGAAATATCACATAAAATCAACAATATGGCTGGGGTTTCAACCTAGATCATAGACCTATAACTATATGTAAAGACAACAGCCAAACCGCCATAAAACGCGTGGCTCCCCGGGCCAGTTGACACGCCCGAAACGGTGGGCTCCCATGGAGTGCCGGGTAATTGTAGTCGTTTCAGGCATGACAGCTTCTTGAATTGATTGTCCGAGCAGGATATTTCTGGGTATTCCCGGTGTGACCGGGCATGTCTGGAATAGCAAGAAGGGCGGGGAACCGCCGGAAAGGCCGAAATGTCCTGGACCGATGAACGCGTTGAAACGCTCAAGCGGATGTGGTCCGAAGGCCAGTCCGCGAGTCAGATCGCAAAGGAACTGGGCGGCGTTACCCGCAACGCCGTGATTGGAAAGGTTCATCGTCTGGGCCTGTCAAACCGTGATGAAGGCGACAACAGCGACGCTACCCCGGCAAATGCATCTGCGGCCAAACCCGCTGCAAAGGCCAAGGCCGCACCAAAACCCAAGGCCAAACCACAACCTGTGCCCACGACGTCCTCCAGGGCCGAAACCAGGAAACCAGCACCGGCTCGACCTGCTGCGGCGAATACGGCGGCACCGACTACACAGCCTGTAGCCTTCACTCCACGCCGCCCGATCGTTCCGGCCGGGCAACCATTGCCACCGCAGCCCTCGGCCAATGAAATCAGTCCCGAAGCGCTTGCCAGTGTCCGCGAAGTCGAAAAGAAAGCCCGCCGCCTGTCACTGATGGAACTGACTGAACGTACCTGCAAATGGCCGATTGGAGACCCTGCAACCGAGAAGTTCTGGTTCTGCGGCCTGCCCTCACAACCCGGAAAACCCTATTGCGAGGCCCATGTCGGCGTGGCCTTCCAACCAATGAGTTCACGCCGTGACCGCCGCCGCTGATGCTGGGCTGGCTTGACTATGACGAAGCCGGAGGCGGAGATGCAGTTCACCTCCTGATGCGTAATCTTGCGGCAACCTTGCCGCAAGAGGGCATCGCCCTGCGTGGGGCCGTACAGGTCAATGATCGCAATTCAGATGATTGCCGCTGTGCCATGACATTACATATTCTTGGTGATAACGGCCCGGATATCGTGATTTCACAGAATCTTGGCCAGCAGGCTCGCGGCTGCCGCCTCGACCCAGGCGCACTGGAACAGGCAACCCAACGCGTTCTGGACACGCTGCCTGACGCAGCAATGGTCATCGTCAACAAATTCGGCAAACAGGAACTTGCCGGCCGGGGCATGGTTGCTGTCATAGCCGCCGCAATTGAACGTGACCTGCCCGTGCTGACCTCCGTCGCAGCAGATCAGCGTACAGAGTTTGAAACATTCGCCGGTGACATGGCCGTCAGGCTGCATCCCGAAGATGTTCCCGACTGGTGTCGTCACATCACCGGCCGGATCACCAAATAATGGAAATTGACGCACGTGGGCTGTTATGCCCTCTCCCCGTATTGCGGTTACGCAAGGCACTGACCCTGATTGCACCTGGCTCATGCGTAACGCTGCTTGCCACCGACAGGATGGCTGCCATCGACATACCACATTTTTGCGCCGAATCCGGTCACGAACTGATTTCAGTCACTCCCCTGGACACCGGAGCAACCCGTTACAACATCCGCCGAGCCAGCTGCACAGATAAATCCTAGTCTCAGGGCTCAGAGGCGGTTCGGAGGATCTGAACAGGTCGGATAAGAGGATTTTCTTCGCAACAGCGGCATGATGCCGCGAGCAAGGAGAAGACCATGGCAAGACGCCCGCGCCGGAATCACCGCCCGGCATTCAAGGCGAAAGTGGCGGTGGCCGCGATCAAGGGCGAGAAGACCCTGATCGAGCTGTCACAGGACTTCGATGTGCATCCGAACCAGATCAAGCAATGGCGCGATCAGCTTCTGGAAGGCGCGACCGGGGTGTTCGGCGAAGCACCAAAGGCCGATCCGGAACCTGCCATCGACGTGAGGACGCTGCACGCGAAGATCGGGGAACTGACACTGGAGAACGATTTTTTATCCGGCGCACTCGGCAAGGCCGGTCTGTTGCCGAGCGCAAAAAGATGATCGATCCCGCTGCAAAGCTGAGCGTCAGCCGTCAGGCCATCATGCTGGGGATCAGCCGAGGCAGCGTCTATTACAGGCCGCGCCCGGTGTCGGATGCCGATCTGAAGCTGATGCACCGGATCGATCGGTTGCACATGGAACTCCCCTTCGCCGGCAGCCGCATGCTGCGCGGCCTGCTGGTCCAGGAGGGCTTCACGGTCGGACGCCTGCATATCGCCACGCTGATGAAGCGGATGGGCATCGAAGCCCTTTATCGCAAGCCGAACACGTCGAAACCCGCACCGGGGCACAAGGTCTATCCCTATCTTCTGCACAACCTGCCCATCATCCGACCCAATCAGGTCTGGGCGATGGACAGCACTTACATCCCCATGGCCTTGATTTTTGACTCGCTCGGGATTCCCTCAGAAGTGGTGCAACCACAAGCCGGTGAATCACGTTTCCATCACCGGATCGGCTTTTGCCAGAGTGTCAAACTGCATCAGGCTGGCGATCAGTGATGGCATCTGATCCAGGTAGACCATGTTTGGTCCGTCTGATGGTGCACGATCCGGATCCTGATGGGTCTCGATAAAGATACCGGCTACCCCGATTGAGACGGCCGCACGGGCCATGACGGGGGCAAATTCACGCTGTCCGCCGGTGCTGCCGCCTTGTCCTCCAGGTTGCTGTACCGAATGCGTGGCATCCATGATGACAGGGTATCCGGTCTGTGCCATGATTGGCAGTGAGCGCATATCAGTCACCAGCGTGTTGTAGCCAAAGCTTGCACCACGCTCGGTCAGCAGAATTTTGTCATTCCCGGTTGAGGCAACCTTGTTTGCCACATGGGGCATATCCCATGGGGCGAGGAACTGCCCTTTCTTGATATTGACGACTGCACCGCTTTCACCTGCCGCCAGCAGGAGATCGGTTTGCCGCGACAAGAAAGCCGGGATCTGAATGATATCGACGATGCTGCCAGCAATGCGGGCCTGGCCTGCGTCATGGATGTCGGTCAGTACCGGACAGCCCAGACGGGTGCGCACATCTTCCAGCATGCGCAGGCCTTCTTCCATCCCAATCCCGCGGCGCCCTTTCAGGGAACTACGATTGGCCTTGTCGTAACTGGCTTTGAAAACATAGGAAGCACCGCTATCTGCGCAGGCCTTGACCAGAGTTTCCCCTATCATCAGGGCGTGATCCAGTGTTTCCAGCTGGCACGGTCCGGCAATGATTGTCAGTGGCAGATCATTGCCACAGTCGAAATTTCCAATGCGTACACCGGTCATGTCGATACCTGTTCGCGCAGGATGGAAGCTGTCAATGACAGCATCAGATAGATGCCGAGGAAGACCAGAAAGGCGACGATCGTATTTGTCAGGGCCTTGGGATAGGTTGCATCCTCCGGCGGGACCGGAGCGACTGACAAGGACAGATAGCGGACTTGCTTGTTGGCCTCAATCCGGGCCATCTCAAGCTGTTCTGCGGCTGAGGCCAGCAGAGCCTGCCGGGTTTCCAGATCAGCTTCGGCAATCCGCAACCGGCCACTGATCTGTGCCAGTGATCCGCGTGCACCATTGCCTTCGGTCAGTTCCAGACGGGTTTCCGAAATCAGTTCCCGAAGACGCTGAATATCGCCTTCCACCCCCTGTACGCGACTGGTATTCGGTCGGGGGTTTGATTGCAACTGTGCAAGCTCAAGCTGTTTCTGGGTCAGTTCGGTTTCTAACTGGCCGATTCTGTTCATGACCAGACCACTTTCCGATGCAGGGTCAAGAACACCCAGTTGTTCCTGCAGATCCTGAACGGTTCCCTGAGCCTCGAGCACGCGGTCATCCGCGTCGGTGTAGTTCTGTTCAGCGCCTTCCATCTGGTCTGACCGCACGCGTGCCGTCATGTCATCGACCATACCTTCAGCATAGCTGATCAGGGCCAGTGAGTATTCTTCGCTCAGCTTAGGAGCAGGGGCAATGACATCCATGTTCAGCACGCCTTCGGTCGGATCATAACCTACGCTGACCATGTCTTTATAGACCTTATAGGCATCGTCGTCACTTGCATCCGGTGGCAGGCGCAGAAGCGGATCAAGGGCAGGGTCCTGAAATGCGCTTTTGAAACCGACCTCCTCATCCAGCCGCAGCATGGCGTTCTTTGAGGTCAGGTAGCTTTGTACAGCAACCGAATCCGGGCTCATCTGGATGCCGGCAAGGGCAGATGCACCGGCGGACAGGGATGCTGTATCTGCCTGTTGGATCAGAAACTGTGAATTGGCTTCATAAAGCGGCGTGGCAATGGCAAAGTAATACCAGCCGGCAATGACCGTCGGGATGCCGACCAAAAGAAACAGGCGAACTGACAGCCAGAATACCTTGATACGGCGACGGTGGGCAATATCGCGCTGAATGCGCATGATTTCGGCTGCGCGCTTTTCCTCGGTTAGTGCTTCGCGTGATGGCAGGGGCGTCCGGTGTGCCGGAAGCTGTGCCGGGGTGATCTGGCCTATGACGGCTGGCTGACCGGCCGCTTTGGGTTGCGTTTGTAGTGCAACCTGTTTGCCCCGCGGCGCCTGATCGCCACCATTGGCCGTGTTCGAAACCACTTGGCTAAGTGCCGACCGGTGGAACGGATTGACCCCACGGGAGCGCAAGATGACAACGGCCGCTTCATCGCTTTCCGCATCAATGCCATGCATGGTGGCAATCCGGCGGGCCAGCCGTAATTGCCTGCCCGTCAGTCCTTCGGCCTTTACGGTTTCGATCTGGGTTTCCATATCGGCGATTACAGGCGCGGCTGAGCCGGTCTGTCCAGCACGGACTGCCTGATCGGCTTCTGCGGCAACCTGTGCGGCGTGGCGCCCAGCTTCCGCCTGATCTTCCTGAGCGGAGTTGCGACGTTTGTTGCGGTAGATTTTCACCTTAGGCGGTGTAGTCATAATATTGCTTCGCCTCGTCCAGCGTTTCGAACATGTATAGCTTGCCGTCGCGCAGGACCGCAGCTTTTTGACAGAATTTTTCAAGAACTTCTGCCTGGTGCGACACAATGACCACGGTTGAACTGCGCAGTCTTTCTTCCAGCACCTTGCCGGCCTTGCGGTTGAATTCGACGTCAGTCGCCGTCGGCATACCTTCGTCAATCAAGTAGATGTCGAATTCCAGTGACAGCAAAAGTGAAAAGATGAATCGCTGCCGCATCCCGGATGAGTAGGTCCCGACCGGCATATCGAAATACTCGTCGATATTGGTCAGCCAGCGTGTGAAAGCGGATACATAGTCAGGATCGAGACCATAGATCCGGGCAATGAAACGGGCATTTTCATTGCCTGAGTGTTTGCTGACCACGCCCCCCATGAAGCCCAGTGGAAAGGAAATCCGGCAATCGCGACGGATGACGCCTTCATCGGGCTGTTCAAGTCCGCACATCATGTTGATCATTGTTGTTTTCCCGGTCCCGTTCGGTGCCAAGATTCCAAGAGAATGACCCAGTTCGACCCTGAATGACGCCTGATCCAGAATCACCTTGCGTCGGGTTCCCGTCCAAAACGATTTGGAAACATTATCGAATTCCAGCATCAAACATTCCCGAGCATGGCCAAGAGGCAGCCCACACCAATCAAAGAACCCACCAATATGCGACATGCGGGCTGGCGCAAGATAGTTACCCATCGCGGCGAAGTCCACTAATCGTTTAGATAGTGGTTTCCCGTTCTTTACGGATCTTTCCTGTATCCCTTCAATTCCATGCGTATGGCGACTATTTTAAGCCAATGACCGAGATCTCTCGCCTGATTGCAGATATCAAAGCCTGCCGGATATGTGCTGAACGATTTGCAGCAACGGCGACGGCTCATTCTCCACGGCCGGTCCCATGGTTTTCGGCTTCGGGCCGGTTGCTGATTGCAGGGCAGGCACCGGGTGCGCGTGTCCATGACAGCGGAAAGCCCTTTGATGATGCCTCGGGACGGCGTCTGCGTGACTGGATGGGGGTTGATGACGCAACCTTTTATGACCGGGAACGAATTTCCATTGTTCCGATGGCATTCTGCTTTCCGGGGTATGACAGGAAGGGTGCAGATCTGCCGCCGCCGACGGTCTGTGCCCGGACCTGGCGTGAGGAGGTTCTGGCGCAGATCCGGCCAAGGCTAACTCTCCTGATAGGTAGCTATGCACAGCGCTGGCATCTGGGTGCACGCAGCGGAGTGACTGCAACGGTAGCCAGCTGGCGGGAATATGCACCTGCCGTCTTTCCCTTGCCACATCCGTCATGGCGCAATACCGGTTGGCTCAAGCGTAATGTGTGGTTTTCCGAAGAACTTCTGCCAGCTTTACGTGAACAGGTGCATGAGGTGCTGAATGACTCCGCTTGATGCACTTTGCGATTCGCCATTCCACGAATTGCCGGATCCGGTACGTGCACGTGTATTGAACCGTCTGGCTGATACCGAGCTGTTCGTTGCCCTTGCCGAAGAACCTGTGGAAGATCGTATCCGCTTGCACCTGTTCGACCTGCCCGGGGGCAGAATGGCTGTCGCGGCGGATGCCGAGGATCGTCTGGCGGGCTTTTTCGGGGGCTCCGTTGCCTATGCAGCCTTGCCGGGGCGTGTATTGGCAGGGATGCTGGCCGGTGAAACGGTAGGGCTGATGGTTAATCCCGGGATGGTTTCGGAAATGATGCTGCCTTCCGGAGTTCTGGGATGGCTGTCCCAGGCATTGTCGTCAACTCCGTCAGAAGGTGAGGCCGGTCCCGCCCAATTGTCAGCCCCCACGGCTGAAATGGTAACTGCCCTGGCCGAACCGCTGGCAACACGGCTGGAGGATATGGCCGGTCTGGTTGATGAAGCTGCACTGGTTGCAGCCCGCTGGCCCGATGGCACGGATGCGCATCTGGTGGTCTTGTCCGGTGTGGCTGAAGATATCCGCCCCCGTGTGGCAAAGGCCATTGCGGAACTGCTGGCATTTCTTCCAGTCATGGATGAAATCTGTGATGTCGCCTTTGATCTGCCGGTTCCTGACGGTGCGCTGATCTTTCGTCCGGAAAAGGTGCAGGAAGCGCCTGCTCCTGCGGGGGCGCCTCGCGCCCCCGGCAAGGATCCTGCCAGACCGCCGATCCTGCGTTTCTAGAGCATGCCGTGTCCGTTCAGCCAGATTGCTGCTGATAGGGTTTCTTTCTGATAAGGCAGATATGATGATCAGAAATGGACGCCACATTCGATAGGGGCAGGCTATTGCATTTGTCAATGAAGGCCATGGGCACCGTGTGGGACTTTCAGGTGTCGTCCAGGCTGATCCTGCCGTAGCTGAGATGCCGTTCGATGAGCTGGCTGATGCCCTAGGATCAGGACTTGTTCTGGCGTCATAGCCAGAAGATGACGGTTGCGGCGAGTGCGGCGGCGGAGAGGAAGACCTTGGGGCACCTGTCGCAGCGGGTGGCAACCCGTCGCCAGTCCTTGAGCCTGGCGAACATGATCCCGATGCGGTTGCGGCGTTTGTATAGCCAAGCGACAATTTTATGATACTGTATCTTTATGAGCCATCCGATTGCCTTTCGTCGTCATGTCCTGCGGGTCAGGGAGCGTGACGGATTGAGCTTTGCCGAGGTTGCCGACCGGTTCTCGGCAGGCATTTCTTCTGTGAAACGCTGGTCGAAGCGACCGGAGCCGAAGCCTTATGAGCGCCGCAAGGTCCGCCGGATCGACCCCTTGATGCTTGCGCAGGACGTGCGCGACCATCCCGATGCCTATCAGCACGAGCGCGCGGCGCGGTTTGGCGTCACACCCA
>JBKEAB010000123.1:0-9081 GCA_047971845.1 Paracoccus sp. (in: a-proteobacteria)
CAATTGGATCGTCGCAGAGATGAACGAGCGGGGCGCGACGATCTGCATCTCGCAGCGGCCGCAGCGGAAAGAGCCGATTCAGATCGACGACGAGATGTACAAGTGGCGCCACCTGATCAAAAATTTCTTCTGCGATCTGAAAGACTTCAAACGCATCGCCCTAAGAGCGGATAAGACCGACACCGTCTTCTCCGCCATGATCTATGCTGCAAGCGCTCTCATCAACGGACGCTGAATCCCCACAGAACCTAAGCGATCAGAAAAGATGATCGAGTTTATATCAAGGGTGCTAAAATCACAAATAAACAAATACAACTTTAAGCTGTTTAAAAAATTATAGCACATCCCCTGATCGTTCTGAACGGAGCATCCGGGACGTTATGGCTGAGGTGTCGAAATATTAAGAAATACATCTAAACATATTTGGCCAAAATTGCCGAAATTAAGTTTAGTTTGGAATAATTTCTCAAAAAATAAAAGAGTGCGGATAATGTTTCCCACTTCTACTACTTATGCAGCCGCGGCTGTGTCTTACGACACAGCCGCCACTCTACCAAGTTAACTCATTACACAATGTGAAGGTAGCAAACATTTATTGGATGTACGCCTATAAAAATAACAAACTGACCTGTCCTTTTTGTCAGGGTGTGGTAAGAAAATTGCTCAAATTAGCCATCTCTGCGCAAGAGATCAAACAGCGTTCAGTTGAAACCGAATTCTCCTGTACGAATCGCTTCCAAGAGGTTTGCTTGACATGACACAACCCAAAGGTCTGAGGGTATCACCGATCTTGGTTTTCAAAGCCGGCGCTTATATGACCCATGGGGTGTCAGCTTTGATGATGGAGTTGACATGATATGCGCCGCTGATGATCCGTGGGAATGGATTGAACCGCTTTGCCGGGCAAGGCTTTGGACAGCGCATGACCGCCCGTGACAACCGATAGCTTGTTGAGATGATTCTCTATCGCGATCGCGATCGCTATTGTGCCGGCCTGGTGCTGGTCTGGTGCTAGGCATGGGCGGAAGTCACCCCGCTCTGCGTCTTCATCCGGACGATCACCTACACGACCAACGCCGTAGAGCCGTTGAATCGGGCCCTGCGTAAGGCCCTGAAGGACAAGGGCTCATTCCCGCCCGAGGAGGTCGTAGGCTCCAGACCCATTGATTTTGATGGCTTGTCGTCGTCGGTCAGCCAGTAAAGGTTGCCCATGTCACGGCTCCGTTTCCCAAGCCGTGAAGCATGCAGTACAGTGAAAATCAATGCAGCCTGAGCCTAATCCCCAGACAAGAACAACACTATGTCAGTAGTACCACGCTGGATGACGGATCCGCATAATGGGGAAAAGGAAGGAGCGTTCAGAGTGAAAGCCGCTGTTTTCAGCCTTTGCGAACCGGATTTTCGATTGGTTCGACATCCGGACGAGGTGGCATACTAGGATCCAGCACCAGCCGGCCGCCCGTATTTGATGCATCACGTGCAGGTGGCAGCGTGTCATCTTCCGGCAGGTCAACGTCAGGACGCACCGGTGGTTCTGATACGATCTCCGATATTGACTTCTTTGCAGCCGGCGTTGGCGTGATATCCTTTGCAGTTTCGGATGATAGAGCCTTGTCTTTTGGGGCCTTTGCCGTATCAGGTTTTGCTTCCGACATGGATGGCTTGCCGGAAACAGGGTCTGGTTGTGTTACAGGTGGCTCCGGATCGGTAATGGTCCGGGCCGGTTCCGAAACAAAATCAGATTCCCGCGGGACCATGCCCGGGGCCACATCTGCCATAACCGAAGGTTCGGCCTTGTGTGGTGCGGATGCGGTATCCGGTTTGACGTCATGTATCATGTCACTGGTCTGTCCGACCGGAGCGCCCGTATCGGCAGGTGCTTTCCCAGCCGGACTGGTGACCACAGGATCGGTATCATTAGCAGGTTTCGGCCCCCCCACCAGCAATGGCAGCAGATCGGTTTCCGAGGACACACCTCCGGCCTTCTTTTGTGTGGGTTCACGCCAGCTGAGCGTATCAAACCCGTCGCAGTTATCACAGACCGGTGCCCAATCCTCCATAACATGATCACATTTGTCACAAACCCATTGCGGTCCCCGCGATGCGCTCATGGCCTTGACCAACCAGCCCCTTACGGCGGCATCATCGCTGCCTTCACCGCGTTCGATGGCTGCCATGATTGACAGGGTACGGGTTGTCGGGTGGGTCTCGGCCAAATCACCCAAGGCACGCCGGGCACCCGGGAAATCTTCGTTTGCCAGAAGAAGTTCGGCCCGTAGCAGGCGGGTTTCTTCATCCTTGGGGTTCTTCTTCATCAAGGATTCAAACCGGCGCAGGCGCTGTTGCGGAGTTTCATCCGGAACGATCCGGGCATATGCGGCTGCCAGATCGGGATGCGGACGCACCAACCAGGCTTTTTCCAGCAAACGTTCGGCATTACGCCGGTCTTTCTGTTCCACATAGGTCTGCGATGCCAGAACCACTGCCGGGATCAGGTCAGGCGATGCCTTGGCAGCTGAAATCGCAGCCTCGCGGGCTGAAACCGAACTGCCCTGCAACAATACGTCACGCGCTTCCTGCAACGCCAGCACCGCATCGCGGCGGATATGTATATCCTGAGGCAACTCACCCTGACGGCGCTTATCCTTCAGAACACCACGAGCCCCTTTCCAGTCACCATCCTTGGTGGACAGTTCCAGAAGCGTATTCTGGGTTTCGACATGACGCGGCTTCAGCGCATAGGCCTTTTGCGCTAATAGCAGCGCAGTTTTCGTATCCCCCGCTGCCAGTTTTTGCCGCATGAGTCCGCGAACTCCGACAAAGCGGGTGCGGTCATCATCCAGCATCTCGCGGTAGATGGTTTCGGCACCGGACTCATCCCCCGCAACCTCTGCCGCCTGCGCTGCCAGAAGGCGCGTGATATGTGGGTCATCCAGATATTTAGCTGCACGCTTTGACATGGCCTGTGCCTGCTTGCCCTCTCCGGCAGCTACTGCCAGCAACCCCTGTGACAACGCATCCATGCCCTTTTTGTGACGAGTGCGGGCGAAATAGCGGTCAATGGCGGTCTCATCACCCAGCACAAAGCGGATGAAAGCCCAGACAAGCCCCACCAGCTTAAAGAAAAGCCAGGCTCCGAACATCAGCACAGCAAGTGCCACAACTGCTGTCAGCGGGGTCAGGCGATATTCCATTCCACCAGCTGTCAGCCGGATCTCTTCACCGGAAAGCGACAGCGCATTCAGGCCAAGCGCAGCCGCCAGGATCAGCGCGAAGAACAGAAGGATTTTCAACAGCGATTGCAACATGACTATTCCTTCAGTTCAACGATTTGGCGACGTCGCTCAGGGCAGCTTCCGCAGCCAGATAGGACGAAGCCTGCGCCATCCATTCGGCCATTGCATCCTTGCTGATCTGAGGCAATCCGTCCAGTTCCTGTAATGTGGTCGCCAGATCTCCCTTTTCCACCAGAGCCGTGGCACGCGACAGGATCGCATCCGGATCCGTACCTTCACGGGGCTCGATCGAACGCGCCCCAGTCTGAACACGCAGGAAATTCCCGATCGCATTCATGGCCCCCCCTTCCTGCGAGTGCGCTTTCAGTGCCTCATGCAGGGCGGTGCGGGACGCTGCATCAAAATCGCCCTGAAGCTGTGTCAGTGTCGGCAGTTCTGCCTGCAACAACTGTTCCGGTACGGAAACCCCGGCCTGTTTCAGCTGTTCCACGGCTGCTGCCGGTGAATTGCCGCGTTCCAGTGCCGATCCGATAGCGGCAACAGAAGCCACGGTCCGGGCGCGCCTTGTCGCTTCGGCGGCTTCGGACTGAACCTCTGCCAGGCTGGTTCGGGCGTGTTCCGCCGCCGCATCAATCTCGGCTTTTACCTGATCCGCATTTGCCGCCAGCCCCTGCAATTGCTCAACCAGTTGCGGATCAACCTGTGGACGTTCCGACATGACGGCAAGCGCACGGGCTTGTGCAACAACCTGTTGATGCAGGACTTCAACCTGCGCGGCAAGATCCGGAGATGTCCCGTCAGCCCCATCTGATGATGACCCAGCCGGCAGGTCCAGGGCCGGAACCTGTGATAATGCTGCGACTTCTGCCGTGATGGCCTCGATCCGGGCCTTCAGCTCCGCAATATCGTTTTCGGTTATATTACTGCCACCATCGGCTTGCGGGGCTTCGGCAACTGCCTTTTGCGCAGCTTCCGTCCCGGCCGTTGCCGCGGCGACAAGCGCGTCTTCACGCAGGGTACCAATTTCGGTTCGGGCAGCATCCGTGGCGGCAGCCACAATCTCGGCCTTCAGCGCTCCGGTATCGGTCTGCGGTCCGGCCACACGCAGCGATTCGGGCAGGTAGGGTGTGGCATAGATTGCCGCTGCTGCCCCCAGCCCGGCTGCAACCATGCCACCAAGCGCCACCGGCCAGAAACCGGTTTTTCTGACCGTTACCGGTGCTACTGCCGGCGGGACCTTTCCCTTTTCTGCCGCATGGGCAGGTTTGCCCTGTCCGGAAGCAGGTTTGCCGCTTGTGTTTTTTGGTGAGGGCAATCCGGATGTTTCAGGCTTTGAGGCCGGCGCCTTTGCGGCGGCAGGCTCAATTTTGCCATCGGATTTTCCGACCAGGCCGGATTCGATAGGTTGCGAAGGCGGAACACGCGATACGGTTACATCTTCCGGCTTGACCGGGTTCGACAGAAGCACTGGCCCCGATGCTGGCTGCTTTGCCGCATCCTTATCGTTCCCGGTGGGTTGTTTATTTGAAGACTTGCCGGTCGTAGCCACGTCCTATCCCCCTGAAAATCCTGCGACCACGGCCTGTCCGGGTCGCCTTCAACGGCAGTCTAGCGACCACCTCTTACCGCCTCAACCCACGGAAAACCGCTTCGTTCCGAAGAGTATGCAGCTTTGATCGCCTGAACCATGCCCGCACGGTCGGGTTGTGCGGCAATCATCCTTAGCACCGCCGGGCCGGAATATGCCTTATCTGCCCTTGCACTGATTGCCACAGCAGCGATCGGGGCCGAGACCATTCCAGCCTGTGTCAGGGCATTCGACAATAACGTTGCGCTACGCGGCGAAAAAAGCGGCAGGATCACTCCCCGTGAACCTGCCAGCACATCCCATGCCGCAGAATTCAGTTCCTGAACGACCTGATCATAGACAACCAGCCCCGGCACCGGCAGTGCACGTGCCCGGTAACGGCCATGCAGATGCAGCCAGTCTCCCCGGCCTTCAAGTAACGGGATCAGTCCCCCGGCATCACCCGGACCTGTCGTCACATCAAACCCAGCCTTGTGTGCGGCTCCGGCCGTCCCCGGTCCGACGCAAAGCGCCCGGCGACCCTGTCCCGGACCGGCAAAAGTCACCGCATTGGCCGAGGTAAAGACCAGATCCGCAGCCTGATCCGCCAGATCTCGGTCAAATGACACCGGTTCAATCCGTATGACGGGCGAAATCAGGCAGTCGATTCCGCTCAGTTCAGCGGCAAATTCATACGACTGAGCTTTGGGCCGGGTCAGCAAACATAAAGGGGCGGTCATTGCGGCTCCGCATCTGGATGGCTATCTGGGTTGCTACCCCCTTCAGGAACAGGGCCGCAACCATGACACTGACATTTCTGGGCATCGAAAGCAGTTGTGACGATACCGCAGCTGCCATTGTCCGCGATGACAGGACCATCCTGTCGTCAATTGTGGCCGGTCAGACGACGCTGCATGCTGATTTCGGTGGCGTCGTTCCAGAAATCGCAGCCCGGGCACATGCCGAAAGACTGGACCTGTGCGTTGAGGAGGCCCTGCATGATGCAAACCTGTCCCTGACTGATCTGGACGGCATTGCCGTAACAGCCGGTCCGGGGCTGATCGGCGGGATCATGGCCGGGGTCATGCTGGCCAAGGGCATTTCCGCCGGGACCGGATTGCCCCTTGTCGGGGTCAATCATCTGGCCGGTCATGCCCTGACCCCGCGCCTGACAGATGGTCTTGAATATCCCTATCTGATGCTGCTGGTTTCCGGTGGTCACTGCCAGTTCTTGCGTGTGGACGGTCCGGGTGCATTTTCCCGTCTTGGCGGAACCATTGACGATGCGCCGGGTGAAGCCTTCGATAAGGTTGCAAAGCTTCTTGGCCTGCCTCAGCCCGGAGGTCCTGCCGTTGAAGCCGAGGCCGCATCCGGCAACCCCATACGTTTCAAGCTGCCGCGCCCGCTGTTGGATCGCCCCGGTTGTGACATGTCCTTTTCCGGGCTGAAGACGGCCGTCCTGCGTACTCGTGATACCCTGACATCAGATCAGGGTGGATTGACGGCTCATGATCGTGCGGATCTGTGTGCGGCATTTCAGGCTGCTGTCAGCGCTGTGCTGTCCGAAAAGACCCGCCGGGCATTGGCCCGGAACCCGGTTCCGGCCTTTGCAGTTGCCGGGGGCGTTGCGGCAAATGCAGCGATCCGGAATGCACTGGAGAGTATCGCGAAGGATGCCGGAATACGCTTTCTGGCGCCTCCGCTGCGGCTTTGCACCGACAATGCCGCCATGATCGCATGGGCCGGGATTGAGATGTTCCGGTCGGGTCAGCGTGACGGTATGGATCTGGCAGCCCGCCCCCGCTGGCCACTGGATCAGCACGCCGTCCCTATGCTGGGGGCCGGCAGGAAAGGTGCAAAGGCATGAGCCCGGAAGCCCAGATCCTGATTATCAATGCCACAATTCTGGCAATCGCCTATATTGGCATTTATCCAAGCCAGAACATCCGGCATATCGTGCAGATGATCCCAACCGACCTTGTGCTGGCCAGCCTGTCCCTGATCATGGCCGGCGCCCTGTTTGCCGGATCCGGTATCCGCTTCAGCCTGATTCTGTTTGAAACTGGTTGGTTCCTGTTTGCCCTGATCACGATGATGCTGATGGAGGTACCACTGTTCCTTTGGTTTTGTCACAAGAATGATATCGACATGAACGGAAGAGGCTGATGACTGCAATTCTCGGCGCAGGCGCTTTTGGCACAGCATTGGCCGTGGCGCTGTCCTCAACACAACCGGTAACACTCTGGGGACGCAACCTGTCGGAGACAGCAGGACGGGAATCGCCTCGCTTGCCCGGCATCACGATCCCCGGACAGGTCATGCTGACCAATGATCTTGCCGCTGCACTGGACGACAGGGTAATCCTTGCCTTGCCTGCACAGGCATTGCGTGAATTCCTAGCCGGGCATGGCCCCACCCTGAACGGGCGAGTTCTGGTCAATACGGCAAAGGGGATTGATCTTGCAACCGGTGAATCCCCCTCGATACTGATGGCACGGGCGTGTCCGAAATCGCACATCGCCACTCTGACCGGCCCCAGCTTTGCTGCCGATATTGCGCGTGGCCTGCCAACTGCACTGACACTTGCCTGCGCAGAGGATGCCATAGCCGAATCCCTGCAACATGAACTGTCTACGCCGGTTCTGCGGATCTACCGCACGGATGACCTGCGTGGTGCAGAGCTGGGCGGAGCATTGAAGAATGTCATCGCCATTGCAGCCGGTGTTGCCATCGGTGCAGGATTTGGCGACAGTGCACGCGCCGCATTGATTACACGCGGCTTTGCCGAAATGACCCGCTTGGCCATCGCCATGGGGGCCCGGGCAGAAACGCTTGCGGGTCTTTCCGGTCTGGGTGATCTGGTCCTGACATCCACTTCGGAGCTGTCCCGGAATTTTCGTTTTGGCCGCGCCCTTGGTGCGGGCGAAACCTTCCAGACCGGCGTAACAGTCGAAGGTGCTTTCACGGCGCGGGCTGCATCTGCACTGGCCCATGGCAAAGGCATCCCAATGCCCGTGGCTGATGCGGTCGCCGCGCTTGCCGAAGGCGGTGTCAGCGTGGCAGACACTGTCAGGGAACTTCTGGCCCGTCCACTGAAGGAGGAATGATGCCGTTATTTGCCGTAATCTGCCGTGACAAACCGGACGCTCTGCCCATCAGGCAGGAAAATCGTCCGGACCATCTTGATTACATCAACAGGACCGGAGTGGTTTTCATGGCCGGCCCCCTGCTGGAAGGCGCTGACATGGCCGGATCACTGGTCATTCTGGATGTGCCTGACCTTGCCGCCGCCGAAAGCTGGGCTGCCGGCGACCCCTATGGCAAGGCCGGATTGTTTGAAACCGTTACCGTGCGGGAATGGAAAAAGGTGATCGGCTGATGGCTTACTGGCTTTTCAAATCCGAACCCAATGTCTTTGGCTGGGACGATCTTGTCGCAAAAGGCGAGACAGGTGAGGAATGGGATGGCGTACGTAATTATCAGGCACGTAATAACATGCGGACCATGAAAACCGGAGAACGGGGCATTTTCTATCATTCCAATATCGGCAAGGAATGTGTGGGCATCGTCGAAATCGTGACCGAAGCTCATCCCGACTCCACAGCCGATGATCCGAAATGGGAATGTGTCGATATCCGTGCTGTCAGGCCGCTGGACCAGACGATCACGCTGGATCAGGCCAGAGAGGAGGCACGTCTCAAGGATATGGTTCTGGTCAACAACTCCCGCCTGTCGGTGCAGCCCGTTTCTGACAAGGAATGGGCCGTGCTGATGGAACTTGGAGGTATCACGGATTAGTTGCTCAGTTCCGACATTTGATGAATTGGGTAGAGTTTGAATCGCTCTGATTCTGAAATCGGGATTTTGCAGATGTATCCGTAGGATCAGGACTTGTTCTGGCGTCATAGCCAGAAGATGACGGTTGCGGCGAGTGCGACGGCGGAGAGGAAGACCTTGGGGCACCTGTCGCAGCGGGTGGCAACCCGTCGCCAGTCCTTGAGCCTGGCGAACATGATCCCGATGCGGTTGCGGCGTTTGTATCGGCATCTGTCGTATTTGACGGGATTGCCGCGCGACTTCCTGCCTGGGATGCAGGGATTTATCCCTCTGTTTTTCAACGCATCTCTGAGCCAATCAGCGTCATGGCCCCGGTCAGCCAGCAACCATTCCGCTTTGGGCAAGCTACCCAGCAGGGCCGCAGCGCCGGTGTAATCGCTGACTTGGCCTGCGGTCATGAAGAACCGGATCGGACGCCCATCGGCATCAGCGACGGCATGC
>JBKEAB010000124.1:0-45681 GCA_047971845.1 Paracoccus sp. (in: a-proteobacteria)
ACACCAGCCATGAAGCTGAAAATGGCCGCGTGAATTCTACGACCGCGACCCGTTAAAACGGGGGGATTACCGGGTTATCGAGACCCGAAATCCGTCAGGGATATTGTCAGGAAATATGGCCTGACCGCCCGAAGCGATCCGTCATTCACCCCGCCGCGTTATGTGGGTGTGGACTTCCCAAGCAGTTTCACTGGCACGAATTTCTGGTGGTATCCGTCCGAACTCTACGAATATGAAGGGCTCTGGCCAGCGGCTTATCAGCCCAGAGGTCGCAGACCTAATTACTCACCTTGTAGCAGGCCGAATCCACGCTGGTCGTTTCCAGCTTTGGATATAGTGACATGCCGCCGCCGATCTGGAGCGTGCAGACGGCATATGCGCCGTTCTTTTCCATCAGCAGGTATTCCATCGCGATCACCGCCCCGGTCGCTATCCATCCATCCGCCACCAGATCCGAGAACGATTGCCCGAGATCGGCTATAGGGCTTGGGGCCTTTCCTGTGCAAGGAGTGGCATGGACGAGCATGTGAGGAGTGCTGCACCGGCAAGTATAGTCTTCATAAAGCGGCGCATCGGCCATCAGCAAGTCGGAGCTTCCATTGCCCGAACGAGCTAGATCAGATTTTCGATGGGATAGTCTGCGGGCAGGACCAGATTGCTCACCACGCCGTGGACATGAATGCAACAGATGTCAGCCCAGGATGGCGATCTTGCAGGGGTCGCACCCCCTGTTGGAGCATCCTCAATACGGACCTCCACAAAGGGATTGATTGGTCGTTCGGCTGCATTGTCGACATTGCTTTTTACCTGCCATTTATAGATGAGGGATCGCGCAAGCTGACCTTCCTGTTCGATCTGCTGGACAGTCAATTCGCCAGCATCCAGTTTCTCAATGATGAACTTCTTGAAATCGGACGGCCAGATGCGGCGACCGGTCGAGCTGATGGGAATCGTAAAGCCGAATGGCTGGAAGGGCGAATTATCTTCGGTCATGCTGTCCTCCGGGTTCGAGGCAGCATAGCACGGGCGCAATCCGGCCTTCAGGGCCTTTGGCGGGGGTCAGATGCAACGCTTACAAAAAAACCGAATGCCGATAGGCTCGGGACCAACCACCGTCAGGTCTGGTCAGTCAGGCTGCAAAAATTACAGATTCCGCCGCTTCAATCGCCGCATCCACAGCAACAAGCGACGGTGCGCCGCCCTGCGCACGGTCAGGACGGCCGCCACCGCCCTTGCCACCAAGAGCCACGGTCGCAGCCTGAACCAGTGATACTGCACTGAGCCGGTCGGTCAGGTCTGATGTGACCCCTGCTGCCACAGTTGCCTTGCCATCGGCTTCCGCCAGCAACAATACCGCACCAGAGCCGAGTTTCTGCTTCATTTCCTCAATCAGAGGGGCAAGTTCCTTGCCGGATACACCTTCAACCTTGCGGCCGATAAACCTGATGCCGGCAACATCTCTGGCATCATCATTGCTGCCCATGGCCATCTGTCGTTTCAGCACAGACAGCTCGCGTTCCAGAATCTTACGTTCATCCACCAGAATCTTGACACGGTTGACGACATCACCAGCCTGCGCCTTCAGCATCCTGGCGATTTCGGACAATTGCGTATCAGCCGAACGCAGCTGATCAAGCGCAGCCTGCCCGGTCAGTGCCTCAATCCGACGCACGCCTGCAGATGACGCACTGTCGCCCAGAAGAACGAACGCACCGATATCCCCGGTCCGTCCGACATGGGTGCCGCCGCAGAGTTCCAGTGAATAGGTCTGTCCATCGTTCCCCTTACCGGAACCATCCAGTCTGCCCATCGAAACGACACGCACCTCATCACCATATTTTTCACCAAACAACGCCTGCGCCCCGATTGCCCGGGCATCGTCGGGGGTCATGATGCGTGTTTCTACCGGCGTGTTCTGACGGATGAAGTCATTCACCTCGAATTCAATCCGGCCCAGTTCCTCAGCCGTCACGGCATGATTATGGCTGAAATCAAACCGCAACCGATCAGGCGCATTCAGAGATCCGCGCTGTGCGACATGATGACCAAGCGTGCGGCGCAATGCCTCGTGCAAAAGGTGTGTCGCAGAGTGATTGGCCCGGATCGCATTACGGCGGGCATGCTCAACCTCCAGCCGGGCAACCTGACCACGGCTGATCTGACCCATCGTAACTTCCCCGATATGGATGAACAGCCCCCCTGATTTCTTCACATCAGAAACATGTACCATCCCGGTTTCGGTCTGAATTGTACCGGTATCCCCAACCTGACCGCCGGATTCAGCGTAGAAGGGTGTCTGGTTGACAATGATCTGAATAACCTCACCCTGTTTGGCCGCATCCAGTTCCATCCCCTCGCGGACCAGTGACAACAACTGGGCCTCAGCCTCCTCGGCGTCATAGCCAAGGAATTCCGTGGCACCATGCTTTTCGCCCAACTCAAACCAGATAGCAGCATCGCTGGTTTCACCCGAACCGGCCCATGCTGCCCGTGCCTGAGCCTTCTGCTCGGCCATGGCAGCATCAAAACCAGCAATATCCACGCTACGCCCTTGTTCACGAAGCGCATCCTGCGTCAGATCCAGCGGAAAACCATAGGTATCATAAAGCCTGAAGGCCGCCTCGCCCGGCAGATCCGCGCCTTCCGGCAGCCCGGCCAGTTCATCATCCAGAAGACGCAGGCCCCGGTCCAGTGTCTTGCGGAATCGGGTTTCCTCAGACAGAAGCGATTCCTCAATCATTGACTGCGCCCGGCCAAGTTCCGGATAGGCCGCACCCATCTGCTGCACCAGTGAAGGCACCAGCTTGTGCATGACCGGGTTCTGGACACCCAGCATATGCGCATGCCGCATTGCACGCCGCATGATCCGGCGCAGCACATAGCCACGCCCCTCATTTGACGGCATCACCCCATCGGCCAAAAGGAACGAGGTCGAACGCAGGTGATCCGCAATAACCCGATGATGGACCTTGCCCGGCCCGTCGGGATCGGAACTGGTTGCATGGGCCGAGGCCTCAATCAGGGCCCGCATCAAGTCGGTGTCGTAATTGTCATGCTTGCCCTGCAAGAGCGCGCCGATCCGTTCCAGACCCATGCCGGTGTCAATGGATTGCATATCCAGTTCGCGCATTGAGCCATCCTCGAACTGTTCATTCTGCATAAAAACGAGGTTCCAGATCTCAATAAAGCGGTCGCCATCTTCTTCCGCGCTGCCAGGCGGGCCGCCCCAGATATGATCGCCGTGATCATAGAAGATTTCCGTACAGGGGCCGCAGGGGCCAGTCGGGCCCATGCGCCAGAAATTATCGTCGGTCGGGATGCGGATGATGCGGTCGTCCGGCAGCCCCGCAACTTTCTTCCACAGATCCGCTGCCTCATCATCGGTATGATAAACCGTGACCAGAAGCTTGTCCTTCGGGATGGCAAAATCCTTGGTCAACAGCTCCCATGCAAAGGGGATCGCTTCCGATTTGAAATAGTCGCCAAAGCTAAAATTTCCCAGCATTTCAAAGAAGGTATGGTGCCGCGCCGTATAGCCGACATTGTCCAGATCATTATGCTTGCCGCCCGCGCGTACGCATTTCTGGGAAGAGGTCGCGCGTTGGTAATCGCCCTTCTCGACGCCGGTAAAACGGTTCTTGAACTGGACCATGCCGGAATTGGTGAACATCAGCGTCGGGTCGTTCCTCGGCACCAGCGGCGAGGAAGCGACGGCCTCGTGCCCGTTGCGCTTGAAAAAATCGAGATAGGTCGAGCGGATATCGTTAAGGCTTGGCATGGTTTTCCCTCGGGCTGGTCGCTCTGATTTAGTGTTCTGCGCGGGTCATGTCCACATAGCCGATACCCAAAAGGGTATCTCTATGCCACGCATATTGCAGGATTCCGGGGCTTGGTGGCACGCAGGTATACCCGAATGGGTAAACCCGCGCATAATGAACGAATCCGTGCCAGCGCCGAACCGGGGGCTGGCACTGCAACGGCTGGCCTGTACACTTTGACGAAACCTCCGGACGACATATCAGCGTCGCGCGGACGTCACCAAAGCGCCAGACCGCGGGGTCGGTTCGGCGCTGGCACGGCGGCCTCGCAGCCTTGACTCCGTGCCGGGGTGCCCTACCCTTCGATACGCGTGAAATCGGCAATCTGGCGACCGGCCTCGCGGATGCGCGACAACAGGTTCAGCCGGTTGCGTCGCACGATCTGGTTGTCGGTATTCACCTGCACCGTCTCGAAAAACGCGTCGATGGGGGCGCGAAGGGCGGCAATAGCGGACATGGCGGCGGGGAAGTCTTCGCTCGCCGTGGCGTCCTTGATCGCGGGTTCGGCCGTGTCGAGCGCGGCAAACAGGGCGCGTTCCTCTTCCGTCTCGGCGAATTTCGGATTGGCCCCGAAGCTGTATTCGACGCCGTCCTTTTCCTCGGCCTGCGTCAGGATATTCGACGCCCGCTTGAGGCCTTGCGTCAGGTTCTGCCCGTCCTCGGTCTTCAGCATATCATTCAGCGCCGTAGCCCGGTTGACCACCAGCACCAGATCGTCATTGCCGGGCTGAGCCAGCACCGCGTCGATGATGTCATGCCGGATGCCCTGGTCGCGGAGATAGACTTTCAGGCGGTCGTGAAGGAAGGAAAGGAGGTCGGCGACTATGTGATAAGTGTCTGTCTCGAAGCGATCCCTAAGCTTCTGATACTCTTCTCGCTCACCAGGATTCTTGTAATCATAGTCACCCTCCTGAAGACGGTCGCCGGTGCTCATCACTAACCATTCAGCATCCTTCACGAGATCGACAAATGCAATGAGCCGATTCTCAGCACCTTTCTCAGCCGTTTTCCAGTTCCAACCCTCGTCAATATCCTTCTCGATAGCCCTGAACTCCGGTGAGAGCCAAACGAAGGAAGAGCTTGCACCCTTTAAATTTAGACCCGAACGAACGTGATCAAATACATCTTGCAGGAATGACATCTCTCTAGCATCTGAGTGATTCCCAAACTCAGACCCGGAGAAGGCCAAGTTAATCAACATTGCCTTTTCAATGAGCGCTCTAAGGTTTAAACGAACACTCCGTTCTTCCACCAACCGAATAACCCCCAACGCCGCCCTTCGCAGCGCAAAGGGATCCTTGGACCCCGTAGGCTTCTCGTCAATCACCCAGAAGCCGGTCAGCGTGTCAATCTTGTCCGCGAGCGCCACGGCGACGGAAACTGGCGCACTCGGCACATCGTCCGACGGACCCAGTGGCGAGTAATGGTCGCGGGCGGCGTCGGCCACGGCCTCGGGTTCGCCGGCCGCGAGTGCGTAGTAGCGGCCCATCACCCCCTGCAATTCGGGGAATTCGCCGACCATGTCGCTGCGCAGGTCCAGCTTGGCCAGTTCCGCCGCACGTCCGGCCTGATCCGGGTCAGCCCCCACCCGTGGCGCGATTTCACGCGCCAAAGCCATGATGCGGGCCACGCGGTCGGCCTGAGACCCCAGCTTGTTGTGGAAAGTGACGGATTTCAGCCCCTCAGCCCAATCCGCCATCCCCGCCCTAGCCTGACGCAGATCGTTTTCCCAGAAGAACAGCCCATCCGACAGCCGCGCCGCCAACACCCGTTGGTTTCCGGCAAGAATGGTCGCCCCATCATCCGACGTGTCGATATTGGCAACGGTCACGAACCCTTCGATCCGGCCGGTCTTCGAATTCCGGGCAGAGAGGACCTTCTGGTGCTCCTTCATAGAGGTTTGCAGCACTTCAGGCGGCAGCGCCAGAAAACGGTCCTCAATGTCCCCCATCAAAGGCACGGGCCATTCAACAAGGCCCGCGATCTCAGACAAGAGGCCCTTGTCTTCGACAATCTCCAATCCACGTGCAAAGGCAATGTTTTCAGCCCCCTGCGCAATAGCTACTTCACGCTCGGCACTGTCCAGAATCACCTTTGCACGCCGCAGCTTCACGGCATAATCGTCGAAATTAGTGACAGAAAATGCATCCGGTGCCATGAACCGGTGTCCACGCGTCGTATCACCCGACACGATACCATCCACGTCCAGAGGCACGATCTGTGCACCCGTTTCATCAGACAGGATGCACAGGATCGAATGCAGGGGGCGTACCCAGCGCAAGGACCCGCCGCCCCAACGCATCGACTTTGGCCATGGAAAATCACAGATGGCCTTATCCAGAACCCCGGACACAATATCTGACGCCGACCGACCCGGACGTTCAATCACGGCAAACCAGACCTGTCCCTTCTTGTCGTCACGGGTTTCAAGCTGTTCCCTCGTCAGCCCGGTTGAACGCAGAAAACCTTCCAGTGCCTTTTCAGGTGCATCCGTGCGCGGCCCCTTGCGTTCCTCACACACGGGTTTCGAGGCTGCATCCAATCCTTCCACCGATAATGCCAGACGCCGCGGCGTCGAAAACGCCCCAGCACTGCGATAGGTCAGACCAGCCTCGACCAGCCCATCCGTAACCAGCTTTTTCAGATCCTCACGTGCACGTGACTGCATCCGCGCCGGAATTTCCTCGGAAAAGAGTTCGATCAGCAGATCCATTATTCGATCACTTTCTTTTCTTCGGCACTTTCATTCAACTGATGCCATGCAAATGCACGTCCATCAGGATATACAGCCATAACACGATCGACAGCGTGATGGATATTCTCCTCTACCAGATACGCCTTCGCCGATCCTGCCTCCAGATCACCCGTCAACCCCTTGGCAGAGAAACAGGAAAACCAGCCTGGCCCGACCAGCGGCGTGGCATTCCCGTAAGGGCGGGCATTTGCCAGCTGTGCAGGATCATCAAGCAAGAAACAGGAGCGATAGCGCAGCGGAGAACTGTCGGAATCAATGCCTCGGAAATCGCTGACTGCCAGAGCCATGGGCTGCATGTCATCATTGATAACCTGTATTTCCCGCGCACCGGCGAATTCCTCCACGGGTTCGTAAAAACCGTGAACCTGCAGGTAATAGACCACAATCCCGGTCATGAGCGCCGACAGGACAAGCATTGATGCCAGTATCTTTCCCGCTGTCATTTTGTCACCTCTGCCAATGGAGTTTGCATGAACAGGTCCGCACATTTTCTGGTCAATGTCCGAACCCGACGGATATAATCGGCACGTTCCGTAACACTGATCACCCCACGCGCATCCAGCAGGTTGAACAGGTGGCTCGCCTTGATGGCCTGATCATAAGCCGGATGCGCCATCAGGATATGGCGACCAGCACCGTCTTCTTCGGCTGCACTGGCAATACGTTCACATTCAGCTTCGGCATCCCTGAAATGCTGAAACAGCATCTCAGTCTCAGCCTGATCAAAGTTCCAGCGTGAATACTCTTCTTCGGTCTGGCGGAAAATATCGCCATAGGTCAGGGGGATCGGACTGTCGGGATCGTTGAAAGGCATATCCATCACATGTTCCACCCCCAGCACATACATGGCCAGCCGCTCCAACCCATAAGTCAGCTCACCCGAGACAAGTGCGCAATCATAACCGGCAACCTGCTGGAAATAGGTGAACTGGCTGACCTCCATCCCATCGCACCAGACCTCCCAGCCCAGGCCCCAGGCTCCAAGCGTCGGAGATTCCCAATCATCCTCAACAAAGCGGACATCATGGACCATCGGATCCAAGCCAATGGCACGCAGGCTGTCCAGATACAATTCCTGCAGATTCCGGGGCGATGGCTTGATGATAACCTGATATTGATAGTAATGCTGCAAACGGTTCGGGTTCTCGCCATAGCGGCCGTCGGTCGGTCGGCGCGATGGCTGGACATAGGCCGCAGCCCAGGGACGGGGGCCCAGCGAGCGCAGCGTCGTTGCCGGATGGAACGTGCCTGCACCAACTTCCATGTCATAGGGTTGCAGAACCGCACAGCCGGATTTCGCCCAATGTGCCTGCAACCTCAGGATCACATCCTGAAAACAGCGCGGCCTGGCCTCGTTACGGGGGCTGGTCATTAGGGCATCCTTTTTCGTATGTCTGCCAGAGTGTGCGCGTGTTCTAGGCGCGGCGCGTGTTATGGTCAATCAAAGCCGCACAGACAAACAGGATACGGGACGTGAAGGACAGGGTATGATGAAACGAACTGCTATATTGTTGCTGAGTGTGGTGCTGCCGGGACTGGCCGCCGCAGAAGACGTCTATATCCGGATTGAGGCAAAACGCGGACAGGATGCCGCCCGGCAATCGGCGGCTCAATGGCGGGGCAGGATCACCGATCTGCCGGTCGTGACCTTCCCACTGGGACCGGAATGGGAAGCCGTCGCCTTTGGTCCGCTGCCACGCGAGGCTGCAAAAACCCGAATGGATGCACTGAAACAATCCCGCACAATTCCCGCAGACAGTCTTCTGACACCGGCAGCCAATGTCACGGTATCCGGTACTGACGGCAACGCACCCGAGCTGCCCGGTACAGATACCCCGCCTGCCTCTGCAGCAGCGGATGCCTCAACTGCCGGTCTGGTGGATGATGCCACGTTCCCGGTTGCGGCCGAACCTCCTGCCCCCCCATTGCCTGATCATTTTATCCGCATTCAGACCTATGATGATCGCAGTGAAGCCGACACCGCCCTTGATAACTGGCGCCGGACCATCCCTGAGGCCGGTTTGTGGCAGGTCTCCGATGGCGGATTTTCCATCGCAGCCGGTCCGCTCAGCGAAACAGGTGCCGGACAGTGGCTGGAACTGCTGAAATCGGGCAAGGCCATTCCCGATGGCAGCCAGGTTCTTCCACTTGCCCGGATTGGCAAAAACCTAACCCCCGGTAACACACCGGAATGGCCGGAAGCCCCCGAGAACCCGCCCGAAATGCCCCCCATGACCGAAATTCAGGATCTTCTGAAATGGGCGGGATTTTACAATGGTGAGATTGACGGGAAATCCGGTCCTATCACCCGTGCGGCCATTGCCGCCAGCGTCGCGGCACAGCGCGAAACAGCCAGCCCGGCATTGGCCCTGCTGAAACTGCGTGAACACCGTAATGCCTGGCGTGAGGAACTGGGGCTTTCCACGCTTGACGATGACCATACCGGATTATCGCTGAGCGCACCGTTGCAGCGTCTGACCCATTTACGTACCGAGCGCGGGTTATCCATTTATGGTCCAAAGGATGGTTCGGGGGCAGCACTGATCCTGTTCTCACAACCCGGCGGACAACAGGAAATGGAGGATCTGGCCGGGCTTGTCACCGCTCTTGGCTGGGTACCCGCGCCTCAACGGGATATCGGGCGTGGGCGCACCACCCTGTCAGGTCGCAACGAAACCCATACAGGCCGCTCAGAATCACGCGTGAGCAACGGTCAGGTCGAAGGTTGGGTTTTGATCTGGCCCGTCGCTGATGCAGAAAATGCGCCACGGATTGCCGCAGAAATCGCAGACAGTTTTACCCGCACCCAACCAACACGCGCCGAACGCGATGCAGAGACCGCCGTAAATGCGCCGGCCACTGAAACAGTATCCGAGAATCTCGAAGAACCGGAAACGACACCTCCCATCCCCAACGCAGGCACCGGAGCGGAGACCTTGCCGTCAACGGACTGACCTCAATATGGGACAGCAGGACCACAGGCTGGCCCTGCTATCCGCGCCCTACCCCCGCCAGAAACGGGGCAACAGCAGGACAAGCACACTCATCAGTTCAAGCCGTCCCAGATACATCCCGAAACTCATCATCCACTTGGCCGAATCGGAAAATTTCTCGATACTGCCATTGGATGTGATCTCGGGTCCCCAGACCGGACCAACATTGGCAATTGCCGTCCAGGCGGCAGTCAATGAGGTTTTTGGATGCAACCCAGTCAGCGATAATCCAACAATCAGCAGCCCGAAGGTCAGGATGAACATGGTAAAAAAAGTCATGATCGAATCGACCACATCCTTTTCCAGCCGTTTCCCCCCCAGCCGCAACGGATAAAGCCGGTGTGGCGATTGCATACGCCGGATTTGCGCCTTTACCGCCTGAAAGAGAACCTGATACCGAAAAATCTTCACCGAACATCCGGTTGAGCCGGTGCATCCTCCGATCAGGGCCACGCAGAACAGCAGGGCAAAGGGCAAATGCCCCCATTCCAGTACATTGGTCGATGCAAAACCCGTCCCGGAAAAAATCGTGATGACGTTGAAGGTCGTTTCACGAATGACCTCCCACGGATGGGCAGTCTGGTGAACATAGGCCAGCCGGTACAGAACAATGATGGCAACCGAATAAAATATCCACCGCAGATAGGCCCTGACCTGCGTATCCTTCCAAAGTGGCCGGATATCACCACGCATCGCCTGCACCATGCGCACAAACGGGATCGAGGCAAGAATCATGAACAGCGAAGAAACCCATTCCGCTGGCCCGATAAAGGCCCCGAAACTGGCATCATAGCTTGAAAACCCCCCGGTCGAAGCCGTGGTCAGCGAATGCAGAACGGCATTATAGAAGCTCATGCCCGTTACAATGTATAACAATGCACAGGCAACGGTAATGCCAAGGTAGATCCACGTCATTTCCGCTGCAATCTGCCCTGCCCGTGGCAACACTTTTCCAAGCGTATCAAAGCCTTCCGAACGGAAGAACTGCATCCCCCCAACCTTCATAACCGGCAGGAAAACCATGGCCACAACAACAATCCCAAGCCCTCCGGACCATTGCAGAATAGCCCGCCACATATTCGTACCCGGTGACAGATCATCCAGCTTGGGAATCACCGTCGTACCGGTCGTGGTCAGTCCCGACATGGCTTCGAAATATGCATCGGTAAAATCCAGTCCTGGTACCCCTATCATCAGTGGCACGGCCCCGGCCAGCGGCATGGCCAGCCAAAGGCCCGAGGTCAGCAGAAAGCTTTGTTCAATAGTCAGGCTGCGATCAACCGAGGATGTGGCCGCCACAACAAGCCCACTCAGCACCATGACGAGAACCATGGATTCGGCCATGCGCACCCAGTTCGGATCACCTGCGGCATAGTCGATCAGTGTCGGAAAGATCATCATCACCCCAAGCACGAAGGTGATCCTGCCAATAGTTTGCGCGACGGGGCGAATATCAATCATCGCTTCTGATTGCCGTGGCTGTTCCGGGTCGTCAAGCTGTCGTACCCCGCCATGCATGAATTGCAACGGGGGCTCTCAGATTATGCTGCCTCCGAATCATCAAGGGGAATCGGATTATGGCAGGCAAAGCAATGACCGCTTCCTTCAAGAAGCGGCTCAACACTAGTACAGATATCCTGCCGGCGCCAGCAACGCGGATTGAAGGAACAGCCCGCAGGTTTGTTCATTGGTGAGGGCAGTTCTCCGGTCAGCTTGATCCGTTCTTTCCGCAGTACCGGATCAGCCACTGGCGTCGCGGACATCAGCGCCTTGGTATAAGGATGACGGGGCGCATCAAAGACAGCATCCTTTGAGCCAATTTCCACGGGTTGCCCCAGATAAAGAACCAGCACCTCATCAGCGATATGCCGGACGACGGAAAGATCATGGCTAATGAACAGATAAGCCAGTCCCAGCCGCTCCTGCAGATCCATCAGCAGGTTCAGGACCTGACTTTGAATTGACAAGTCCAGTGCCGAAACCGGTTCATCCAGAACCAGTATCTGCGGCTCCAACATCAATGCACGGGCCACCGCAACCCGCTGTCGCTGTCCACCCGAAAACATATGCGGATAACGATTGAAATGTTCGGGCCGTAACCCAACCATCGTCAGCATGTCACGAGCCCGCTTTTCGCGTTCCTCAGCACCAATCCCGGGCCGGTTCAGCAAAAGCGGTTCCATCAGGGTCTGACCAATGGTCTGGCGCGGATTCAGGCTTCCATAGGGATCCTGAAAGACGATCTGGACCATGGCACGCAGTTCAGGATCTCCACTGGCCCCTTCTACCCCGATCTTCCTGCCGCCAATGACCAGCACACCATCACTTGGCGATTCGATCATCGTGACGACCCGGGCCAGCGTGGATTTCCCTGACCCTGATTCGCCAACCACTGCCAGCGTCCTGCCCCGTGACAGCGTAAAGCTTGCCCCATCCAGGGCACGCACGATGGCATCAGGCTTCAGAAAGCCATTCTTGACTTCATAATGACGCTTCAGGTTGGTTGCGGTGAGGATCGGATCGCTCATGCGGCGGTCTCCTTTCCGGTCGGCTGGCCCTTGACCAGTGGGTAATGGCATAATGCACGGCCCATCTTTGCCCCGGCGGGAACGGGACGCACGGCCTTGCAATGTGCATCGGCGAACTGACAGCGTGGGGAAAACAGGCAGCCATCCGGGCGGTCAAACTGTCCCGGAACGACACCCGGGATAGTTGGCAGACGCTTGTCCGTCGCACGTTCCGGCAATGCCGCAAGCAGCGCTGCCGTATAGGGATGGTGCGGATCCTCGAACAAACCATCAACCAGCTGTTCTTCGACCCTCTGACCGGCATATTGCACCTGCACACGCTGTACCGTTTCAGCAACCACACCCATATCATGGGTAATCAGGACCATGGCCATACCAGTTTCCTGCTGCAATCCGGTCAGCAATTCAAGGATTTGTGCCTGGATGGTTACATCAAGCGCCGTTGTCGGTTCATCCGCAATCAACAGTTTCGGCTTACAGGCAAGGGCCATGGCAATCATGGCACGCTGGCTCATTCCGCCGGACATCTGGTGCGGATAGGCATGAAGGCGCTTTTCAGGTGCCGGAATGCCAACCTGCCGCAACAGTTCCACCGCGCGTTCCTGTCGTTGTGTGCGGGTCATATCAGTATGCTTGCGCAAGGATTCCCTGATTTGCCAGCCGATCGTGAAGGCCGGATTCAACGAGGACATCGGCTCCTGAAAGATCATGGAAATGTCCTTGCCAACGATCTTGCGCCGGGCACGGGCCGAAATACTGCGCAGGTCATGCCCATCAAATTCCATCTGGTCTGCCGTCACGGTGGCAGTCCATGGCAAAAGCCCCATCAGAGCCAGCATCGACACTGACTTTCCCGAGCCGGATTCCCCGACAATAGCCAGAAGATCACCTTCATCGACAGTGATATCCACACCATCCACTGCCCGGAACATACCCGACGAAGTGGCAAATTCGACGCTGAGATTACGGATTTCCAGAAGGGCCATAGCTTACTCAGCTCCGCTTCAGTTTTGGATCAAGCGCATCCCGTAATCCGTCGCCCATCAGGTTGATGGCAAGCACAGTGACCAGGATACACAGGCCGGGGAATGTCACGACCCATGACGCATTCATCAGGTAATCACGGGAATCAGCCAGCATTGTGCCCCATTCCGGGGTTGGCGGCTGCGCACCCATCCCCAGAAAACCAAGCGCTGCCGTATCCAGTACGGCAGTCGAAAAGGACAGAGCCGCCTGCACGATGATCGGACCAAGACAGTTTGGCAGCACGGTCCGAAACATGATCCTGAGCGGCCGGCCGCCTGCAACACGCGCAGCAGTAACGTAATCGCGTGATTTTTCCGACAATACCGCAGCACGGGTCAGGCGTACGAAATGCGGTTGCAGAACGATGGCGATGGCAATCATCGCATTCATCAGGCTAGGTCCCAGAATGGCAACAAGAACCAGAGCCAGAAGCAGGCTGGGGAAAGACAAGACGATATCCATCAGCCGCATGATCAGCGTATCGACCCAGCTGGGTGCAAAACCTGCAATCAAACCCAAAATCACGCCGCACAGCGTTGCGATGGTGACAACGATCAAGCCGATGAAAAAGGAAAAGCGGGCACCATGGATCAGCCGGGACAGCAGATCACGGCCAAGAGGATCCGTCCCCAGCCAGAAGCGGGATGAGCCTCCATCCTGCCAGCTTGGAGGCACCAGAAGCGCATCGCGAAACTGCTCCTCCGGAGGATAGGGGGCTAGAAGCGGCGCGAATATGGCAACAAGCAGAAAACCAAGAAAGATGAACAGGCCGATGACAGCTCCCCGGTTTTCCCGGAAAGATGACCAGAATTCCTGAAAACGCGAAGGTGGACCAATCGGGGTGCTGGCAGCCTGGCTGACGGTATCAGTCATCACTCAGCCCTTTCGGATCTTGGGATTGATCAGCCCGTAAAGGACATCCACAATCAGGTTCACGACCATTACCACCAACGCAATCAGCAGCAAACCGCCCTGCACGACCTGATAATCACGGCGGAAAATCGAATCGACCATCCACTTGCCTATCCCCGGCCATGAAAAGATCGTCTCGGTCAGGATCGCACCGGCCAACAGCGTCCCGACCGACAGGCCAATCACGGTAATGACCGGGATCAGCGCGTTCCGTAGCGCATGAACACCATTGACACGGATGGGCGACATGCCCTTGGCACGGGCGGTACGGACATAATCCTCACCCAGCACTTCCAGCATCGCAGAACGGGTCTGACGCGCGATCACCGCCAGAGGAATTGTCGCCAGCGCAATGGTCGGCAGAATCAGATGCGACACTGCGGACCGGAAGGCTCCTGACTGACCAGACAGAAGACTGTCAATCAACATGAATCCTGTCGGCCCGTTGATGAAATAAAGCAGTCCGATCCGGCCCGAAACCGGAGTCCAGCCCAGACCGGTCGAAAACACCATGATCAGCAGAAGGGCCCACCAGAAGATCGGCATGGAATAACCGATCAGTGCCGTTGACATCAGCGCCTGGTCAAAGAACTTTCCACGGTTGACCGCAGCAATAACCCCGGCCGGAATACCCAGAAGGGTTGCCAGAAGAATCGCACAAAGTCCCAGTTCCATTGTGGCCGGGAACAAGGTCCCGAATTCCTCCAGAACCGGTTTCTTGGTCACAAAGGACACACCAAGATCGCCATGAAAGATCCCTGTAATGTAATCGAGATATTGCTGCCAGACCGGTTGATCGAAGCCGAATTGCTGCTGCAATGCCTCATATCGTTCAGGGCTGACGCCGCGTTCTCCGGCCATCAGAAGGATCGGGTCTCCGGGCAACAGGCGGATAAAGGCGAAGGCGATAATCGTGACACCAATAAAGGTCGGCACAAAAATTAGCAGTCGTCGGATCAGAAAGCTCAGCATCGGTGGGTCCCGGGCTTGGCAAAGTCAAAAACGATACGACCGGGCAGCATCTTACACTGCCCGGCCGTGTAGCTGTATAGGCGTTTACTCAGTCAGACTGACGCCATAGAAAATATGTCCGCCGAACGGATCTATCTTGTAGCCTTCAACCTTGGTGCTGATCGGCTCATTCACAACCGAATGCGCAATGGTTGCCCAAGGAGCCTGGTCCTTGAAAACAACCTGTGCCTGCTCATAAAGCTTGGTGCGCTCCACCTGATCGGATTCGACCTTGGCCTTCTGAATCAAATCCTCGAACTCCTCGTTGCACCATTGCGCACGGTTTGCATTTCCAACCGCATCGCAGCCCAGCAAGACCGCAAGGAAGTTGTCCGGATCACCATTATCACCGGTCCAGCCCAGCAATACGGCACCGTCACGATCCTCGGCCTTTGAGCGCTCCAGATACTCGCCCCATTCGTAGGAAACAATCTCTGCCGTTACGCCAACCTTGGCGAAATCTGCCTGAATCATTTCAGCCATGCGGCGGGCATTGGGGTTATAGGGACGTTGTACCGGCATTGCCCAGATCTTCATGGACAGGTCTGTGACACCAGCCTCTTCCAGCATGGCCTTTGCAGCTTCCGGATCGTAGGCATCATCTTCAACCGCATCGTTATAGGACCACATCGTCGGCGGAATCGGGTTTTTGGCCACGGTCCCTGCCCCCTGGAAGATCCCATCAACAATGGCCTGTTTGTCCATGGCCATGTTCAGAGCCTTGCGCACATTCGGATTATCGAATGGTGCAACCTTGGTGCTATAGGCCATATAACCGACATTCAGGCCTTCACGGCTGACAACATTGATATTTTCGTCGGCCTTCATAGCCTCAAGATCAGCCGGATTCGGGTATGGCATAATTTGGCATTCACCCGCCTTCAGCTTCTGAAAGCGAACTGAAGGGTCAGGAGTAATGGCAAAGATCAGGTTCTCGATGGCGGCCGGCTCCATCCAGTAATTATCATTACGAACAAACCGGATCACCGCATCCTTCTGATAACCGACAAACTTGAATGGACCGGTGCCGACAGGCTGCTGATTAAACAATTCCGGCGTACCCGCTGCAATCAGCTGATCCGCATATTCCTTGGACAGAATCGAAGCAAACGGCATCGCAAGATTGGCGATCATTGGAGCTTCAGGACGATTCAACACGAATTTGATCGTATAGTCATCCACCTTCTCGATCGACTTGATCAGGTCCGGCATCGACATCGAGTTGTAATATTCGTAGCTCGCCCCTTCGGTCATTCCGTAATAGGGATTTCCAGGATTGCCCTGACGCTCAAACGTAAAAATCACATCATCGGCGTTAAAATCGCGGGTCGGGGTAAAAAATTCCGTACTGTGAAATTTCACGCCCTGACGCAGATGGAAGGTATATTCCAGCCCATCTTCGCTGATCTCCCAGCTTTCAGCCAACCCCGGTTCAGTCGTCGTCTCGCCACGGGTGAATTCAACCAACCCATTCATTACGTTGCGCGCCGAGGCGTCAAAAGTCGTGCCCGAAGTATAAAGGGCCGGGTCAAAGCCTTCCGGCGACCCTTCTGAACAATAAACCAGATTTGCAGCCGAAGCAGCACTTCCCATCAGCATGGCAGCCAGACTGATCGCGACGAATTTCTTCATCCTGTTTCTCCCGTTGGACGATAACCTGCATTTTTCCAAGTTCTGTCATTGCACCAAAATGCCTCAAAGCAGCGCAACTATGCAAGCGTGATACTGCACAATCGTCAGGCAGGTCGCCCATCACGTGTCCATTGCCAAAAAAACGGGCAGCAAAAGGCAACAATTCTGCCGGCAGCACAAATTCGCGCGTGCCGCAGGGCCCGATGGGCAAGATAGCGCTGAGCTTTCCCGTCATATCCGACCACCTCTGTACGGAGTTCATTAATATTTGCCACAAGATTTCGGTAAACCTGCATCATGTGCCGTTCTACGGCCGGGGCGATCGCGGGCATATGTCCAGTAAGGGCCATTTTGAAATGATTGATTTTGACGAAACCGCAACTTCTGCCGGCAGGATTGAGCTCGACTACCTGGCTCAGGACCTGTCATTCATGTCGCGTGTCCTGCGTGCGCATGTCAAAGCGCTCAACGCGGATTTTGATCGGGAAAACGATACCATCAGCGGCAGCATCGCGTTGCTCAGTCTGATCGGGTTAAATCCGGGGATCTCCCAAAGTGATCTGGCCGCGACGGTTGTATTGAAGAAATCAGCCGTAACCAAGATTATCAGCGAACTGGGTGACCGTGGGCTGGTCCTTCGGGGCAAGCCCGAGGCCGACCGCCGTTATAATGCGCTGACACTCAGCCCGGAAGGTCAGGCACAATGGGAACGACTGCGCGACCAGATGCAGCAACGCCAGGACCAGTTGCTTGCAACACTAAGCCAGCGTGATCGTGACAGGCTGTTTCAACTGATCGGCAAGCTGATTGCTTATTATGCCGAACAGGCGGCCGGGGCGAATCGCCGTACAAGTCTCCGATTGGGCTGAAACCAAAAGCAAAAGGCCGGTCCCGGGAAGCGGGGCCGCCTTTCATTGTGGATATTCCTCGGTCCGGTCACCGCTCAGCGAAACGGTATCGCATAAAGTAGTCCGCCCTGTGTCCATTGCGCATTCAGCCCGCGCGGCAACCCGATTGGCGTTTGTTCCCCGATCGTTGCGGCAAAGATTTCACCATAATTGCCACTGGCCGAGATGGCACGCTTGGCCCAGTCATTATCCAGCCCGAGCATCACCCCCAGATCGCCCGTCATTCCGAGCAGGCGTTGTACCTCGGGGTTTTCGGAATTTTTCGACAGCTCCTCGATATTGGCGGATGTAACGCCATATTCCTCTGCCGCAATCAGGGCATAAAGCGTCCAGCGGACAATATCACCCCAGTTGTTGTCGCCATGCCGGACCAGCGGGCCAAGCGGTTCCTTCGAAATGATTTCCGGCAGAATGACATGGCTGTCCGGATTGGCAAAAGCCGCCCGCGTGGCCGCCAGTGCCGATGCATCAGTAGTATAAGAATCACAGGCACCAGCCATATATTGTTGTTCACCTTCAGCACTGCTGGCAATACTTATCTGCTGATAGGACATGTTATTGGCCCTGAAATAATCGGCCAGGTTCATTTCTGTCGTCGTTCCGGTCTGGACACAGATCGTTGCCCCGCCCAGTTCCTTGGCCGAAGACACGCCAAGCGACCGGGGTACCATAAAGCCTTGTCCGTCGTAATAGTTGATTCCGGCAAAATCGAGTCCGGATTCCGTATCCCGCGAAAATGTCCAGGTCGAGTTACGTGCCAGAAGATCGACTTTCCCCGATGCCAGATCATCGAAACGCGCCAGTCCCGGTGTCGGGACATAGTTCACCTTGGACGGGTCACCCAGAACCACGGCGGCAACTGCCTTGCACAGGGCAATATCAAAACCTGTCCAGTTGCCATTTGCATCAGGTGCCGCAAAACCGATCAGGCCCGGGTTTACTCCGCATATCAGCTGGCCACGGCTCTGAACCTGTCGCAACGTGTCACCATCGGCCGAATAGGCCGTGCCGGTCAACATGGCTGTTGCAGTAGCGGCGCCGAAAAAAGCGGATGCTTTCATAATAACCCTTCTCCTCAACACAGTGATGCCGCCAATTCCAGCTACCGGGGTTCAATTCCCCTCTTAAGCGGTATTGTGCCGATCAGTTACCGGGCGTCAAGCTACCCTTCTGTCAGAAGCGCTCACGATTTCAGCAGATAAAGCAGTTTTTCAGCCTGCCGCATTGCATCCAGCCGATTTGCGGCCGCCTGTCCAGCCTCATTATCACGTCCCCAGACTTCAGCCTGATACTCTTCGTCGATCATCGACATGTCATGGGCAGTGTCCGCATTCAGCCGGCCATCGAACACTGCCAGCCCAAGAACCAACGAACCGGGCAACGTCACAAGATCGTGCAGCGCTGTCAGCTGATAAGGATCAAGCGCATCTAACCGCGCACGTAACACATGTAACGCATCCGCATCCTGCTTCACCGGCATGACACCATGCGTCGTCACAAGACGTATGCCCATTGTATCCGTCATCCAGTCAAGAATCGGATCCCATGCCTCAACCTGCCTTGCCAGCAATGCCGCCGGTTCCGCCCCCCGGTAACAGAGCAGGTCTGTTCCGGCATATTCTCCCAGCATATCAGCCACGGCCCCGAATTGCGGGGCAACCTTTTCAACGACAGAATTGACAGCACGGGTCAGCGGCATGGATTGTGGTACGATCACATCTTCTTGTGCATCCCATTCCCCCGCCACGGCATCAGCCAGGGCACGAACAGGCAGAACCAGTTTCTGCTTGCCCGGCGTCATGACCGGCCTGCCATCAAGAACTACCCTGAACCCACCTTCAACCGGTTCGACACCGGTTGTTTTCCAGAAGCGGCGTGCCTTCCACTCGCTCACCTTGCCCAATCCCCGATCATCTTTTGGAGAGCAGCAAAACCCCCGGCAACCGGCACACCGGCCTGCTGCAGCCGCTCAACCGGATGATAGCCCCAGGATACACCAATCGCACCGGTTCCGGCGGCCTTCGCCATATCCATATCATAATCGGTATCCCCGATCATCATGGCCTTGCCGGCATCCACGCCAGCTTCACGACAGGCCGTGAGCAGCATTTCAGGATGAGGTTTGGACGGATGATTATCAGCAGTTTGCAGGCTGACGAAATACCGTTCCAGACCATGATGTTCCAGCATCGCATCAAGTCCGCGCCGGGATTTCCCTGTTGCCACAGCCAAAAGCAGGTCATCGCACGCAAACAGCGCATCCAGACAATCGCGGGCACCCGGATAAAGTGGTGCCTCATTCACAGCCCGACGGGACAGGAAGGCATTCCTGTACCCCTCGGCAAGTACATCGCATTGCTCATCGGAACAGTCCGGGACAAGCCGACCAATTGCGACCGGCAGGGACAGACCGACAATAGACAGGACATCCTCCCGCCCTGGAGGAACCATTCCAGCCTCTTCAAAGGCTATCTGCATGGCACCTATAATCAGCGCCTGACTGTCAATCAGCGTGCCATCGACATCAAAAACCACCAGCTTCATATCGTTTCCTCAAAAGGATCGGCAGGTACGTCATTTTCATTCCAGCCGAGTGTCTTCCATGTCCGGCGCATATGATCCGGCATCGGGGCCGTAAAGGTCATATGCTGTCTGGTGACCGGATGGGAAAAGGACAGGCTGCGGGCATGAAGGTGCAGTTTGCGGCTGATTTCCCCACCAAGCTGAGCCCCCCATCCATCACCAGGATTTTCCTGTCCGGATCCGCCATACTTTCCGTCACCGATAATCGGATGACCAATTTCAGCCATATGGGCACGTAACTGATGGGTTCGTCCGGTCACGGGAACAAGTGCGCACCAACTGACCCGTTGAGCAAGGTTGTCGAGAACAGCATAATCGGTTGTTGCACGCTTTGCCCCGACTGTCTTGTCCACATCACGCGGAAGAATGGCCATCATCTTCTCACCTTCTCCACCGCGACCATGGCCCGGAGCCTTAACCAGACCATAGCGAATCGTTCCCATGCGAGGATTTGGCACCCCGGCAACAGCCGCCCAATAAATCTTGCGGGCAGAGCGGTCACGAAACGCCTCTGACAACCCACGGGCCACACGATCTGTCCGGGCCAGCAACAGGATCCCGGATGTATCCTTATCCAGCCGGTGCACCAGCTTCGGCCGTTCCTTGTAACCGAATTTCAACGCTTCACTCAGCCCATCTACATGACAGCCCCCCAACCCTGATCCACCTTGCGACGGCAGACCCGGCGGCTTGTTCAGGGCAATAATATGCTGATCCTTCCAGATCACCGCCCGCTGGATCATCGCGGCATCTGCATCGCTGATGCGCGGCATTTCGGGTTCCGGTGCAAGCTTCACGTCGGGCAAGGGCGGCACACGCACCTTCTGGCCTGCCTCAATGCGGGTATTCGCCCTGACCCGCCCACCATCGACGCGCAGTTCTCCCTTGCGGCACATTTTCTCGACCGCACCCTGTGTCAGTTGAGGAAACCGCTTTTTCAGCCACCGGTCCAGACGCTGATCCCTATCTTCGCGGCCGATGTGAATGATCTGAACCCCACTCATCCCCATAACCCCCGCCCGACAGCCAGCCCGGCAATCACCGCAACAATCGACAAAATCACTGAACCAAAAACATAGATCAGCGCACCAGCTGCCTGCCCGCGCTCCCATAATGTCACCGCGTCCAGCGAAAAAGCCGAAAACGTCGTGAACCCGCCCAGAAGACCGGTCAACAGCAAGGGCGCATAATGGCTGTTCCAGCGATAGGCCATGAAAGCTACCAACATTCCCATGGCAAAGCTGCCAAGCACATTCACCCCCCCTGTCGCGACGGGGAATCCCGGCCCATGCAGAGGAATGGCACGATAAACGGCATAGCGCACCGTTGCACCCATGGCCCCGCCAAGGGCAACCTGAAGAAAGGGATTCATCATGCCGCGTGAATGTGGCCGGGCGCGGACAAAGTCAACTGCTACGCCGGGAACGCTGCGCAACAAACCAGTCAAGCCGCTTTTTCAGCTCACGCTCAAAGCCACGTTCAACCGGAGTATACAGAACCGGCCGCTTCATGCCTTCGGGAAAATAATTCTGGCCACTGAACGCTCCCTCCGTATCATGGTCATATTCATATCCGGCCCCGTAGCCCTGTTCCTTCATCAGCCGTGTCGGCGCATTCAGGATATGTGCGGGCGGCATCAGGCTGCCGGTACGCTTCGCCTCGGATCGGGCAGCCTTGAAGGCCGCGTAACCGGCATTGGATTTCGGCGCGAGCGCCAGGTAAATGACGGCCTGTCCCAGTGCCAGCTCACCTTCGGGACTGCCAAGCCTCTCATAAAGCGACCACGCATCAAGACAGTGGCGCTGTGCGGCAGGATCAGCTAGGCCGATATCCTCAATCGCCATCCGGGTCAGGCGACGCGCAAGATAACGCGGGTCCTCACCCCCTTCCAGCATCCGTGCCAGCCAGTAAAGTGCCGCATCCGGATCCGATCCCCGTACCGATTTATGCAAGGCCGAAATCAGGTTGTAATGCTCATCACCCGATTTGTCATAAAGTGCCGCACGCCTCATCAGCCGTTCTGACAAGGCTTCAGTATCAAGAGGCTGATCCACCTTCCACGCCATCACCTGCTCGATCAGGTTCAGGACCGCACGCCCATCACCATCCGCCATTTCCAGAAGCGATTCGCGTGCCGGGCCGGTCAGCGGAATAGCACGCCCGAGTTCACGTTCAGCCCGCTGTGCGAGCAGTTCCAGATCTGACAATTGCAGCCGTGACAGGGCGATCACCTGTGCGCGGGACAAAACCGCTGCATTCAGTTCAAAGCTCGGGTTTTCTGTAGTTGCCCCAACCAGCAAGATCATCCCATCTTCCATATGTGGCAGGAAGCTGTCCTGCTGGGCTCGGTTAAAACGATGGATCTCATCGACAAAAAGCAGCGTCCCCCCACCCTGCTGGCGGCGCAGACGGGCAACCTCAAAGACCTTGCGTAATTCGGGAACGCCGGAAAAAATTGCGCTGATCTGAACAAAATGCAAATCCGTTTCAGCTGCCAGCAAACGGGCAATGGTCGTCTTGCCCACACCTGGCGGGCCCCAGAGAATTAATGATGACAGGCTTCTGGCCGTGAGCATCGCACCAAGGGGACCATCCGCCCCCAACACTTTAGCCTGCCCGATAACTTCGGACAGGCTGCGCGGCCTGATCCGGTCAGCCAATGGGCCGGAACGACGTGCCGCATCCCTCTTCAGGTCGGGGTCTGGCCCCGGTGCATTATCAAAAAGATCAGCCATGACAGGCGAAGGATACGCCGCCCATCACGCATGCAAAAGGGTCAGTGCAACTTCTGGACCAAATTCGTTGCCACGACCTGAAAGGTCCCGTCATCAAAATTCAGGGCCGGCCCCAGTGCCTCACCCTCGATTCCACAGCGCCGGTACCAACGCGGCCAGTTGGAATCGATCAGTCCAATATGACGAACCGCCCCCAGTTCACGTGCTGCCTGATTCAGGCCGATAATCAGTTCTGCATGGACCTTGCGCCGTACCGTCATCGGAACATTGTGGCTGACGAAAACCCGGCTGGATTCCCAGATGTGCTCATCCACCGGTGCTTCGTCATATAGCAGGTTCTGGGGAATCGCACCGCCCAGAATACCCCGCTGTGCATCACGGATCATATAGGAATAGATCCCGCAACGTGCCGTTGTTGGCGTCAGGCGGATGCCAGCCAGAACTTCTCCACGTTCATGAACTGCCACCCAGCGGGAAGCCGGTGTGTCATATTGGTCAAACTCCATCCCTTCTGCCTGTGGCAAATCCCAATTGTTTTGCACGATAAAGCTTTGTCGCCTGGCACGAAGCACATTGGCAAATAACTCACCATGAGTGTGCATGTTGGTGAAGGAAATAGTTGTCGTCTGCATTGTCTTTTCTCCTGGGATTGAGGGGCTGCCCCCAAGTGCACGGATTTTAGGCAACGCCCTACAGAAGACGGTATTCCTTGGCTCGTTGAAGCGCTTCGGCAGTTGTCCGGGCCATCAGTCGTTCGCGTGCCGAGATGAGCCTAGCTTTGAATGCACTTTCCGTAATACCAAGTTTGGCAGCCGCTGCTGCATGGCGATCGCCCTCCGCAATGCACCGGAGAGCCTCGATCTGAGCCTTGGTAAGGCTCTCCGGCGGCTCCGTAATATCATGGAGCTGGCGGATCAGTTTCGAGATCTGTTCGATCTCGGAATCATTATATTCACGATCGTTGCGGGTCAGTCCGCCAATGGTGCGCGAACTGATCGGCCCACAGGAAACAGCAACACCGTATTTCATCCCGAATGTTGCCGCATCACTGATGATGCCAAACGGATCGGGAACGGGCAACGCAGACCAACGAGTCGAACCGTTGGTGGAAAACCCCCAGGCGATCATGGGATCGCGCAACGCATATGCCTTGGCAGAATAATGGTCGAGCCATTCATTCGAATAGGTCTGAAACTGCATGATCGGTGCTGCAAAGCGAATGTGCAGACCTATAAAATAACCCTTCGGGGCCAGGGGATTCAGCTTGGCGAGAAGGGCATTGATTTCAGCTCTGATGGGCATAGCGCTTTTGAGTCAATTCTAACCTAAAGGATACCTTGCCACCATGGCTTGTTTCGTCCTTCAAGGGAAGCATAATTCTTACCCGCAATCTCAAGATGTAGCGGATTACGGCCTGACGACGTCTATAAATCGCACAAACCTCAGCGTTTTCTACTATTTTTCAAGGTATATTAATAAGTTCATACTTGAGCATAATCTGGTCTCATGACGGAAAAATGCAAAAGGCCCCGCCGCGGGAACCGCAGGCGGGGCCTGAAAACAACCTTGAGGCCGAATCACTCTTCGGCAGCGTCCTCAGCTTCAAGCCGGGCACGGTCCGAAGCACCCTTGGCTTCAGGGTCACGATCAACCAGTTCAATAATCGCCATCGGTGCCATATCGCCGTAACGGAACCCGGCTTTCAGGATACGGACATAGCCACCCTGACGTTCCTTGTAACGTTCGCCCAAGGTTTCAAACAGCTTGGCAACATGCTGGTCCTGCTTCAACTGAGCAGCAGCCTGACGACGGGCATGCAGATCACCTCGCTTGGCCAGCGTAATCAGTTTTTCGACGATGGGGCGTAGTTCCTTGGCCTTGGGCAGGGTCGTCTTGATCTGTTCATGTTCGATCAGCGAACCAGCCATGTTGGCAAACAGAGCTTTGCGGTGTTCGTGGGTACGGTTCAACCGGCGGTAGCCGCGAGCGTGACGCATGATGTTTCTCCTTTAACGTCTTTTTTGCTTTGTCCGGCAGCCCATGCGTGCGGGCCGCTCTCCTTGGGGCGGAATGCCCGGTATTTTGGGTAAGGTGGGGCGCATCTACAGCAAGCCCTACCCAACCCGGTCTTAAAACTGATCGTCGAAGCGCTTGGCCAGATCTTCGATATTTTCCGGCGGCCAATCGACGACATCCATACCAAGGTGCAGCCCCATACCGGACAGCACTTCCTTGATTTCATTCAGCGATTTTCGTCCAAAATTCGGAGTGCGCAGCATTTCGGCTTCGGTTTTCTGAATCAGATCGCCGATATAGACGATATTGTCATTCTTCAGACAATTTGCCGAGCGGACAGACAGTTCCAGTTCGTCCACCTTCTTCAGCAGGCGCGGATCGAATTCCAGACCGTCATCATTGTCCTGTGCACGGGCGGCCTCGGGCTCATCAAAGTTCACAAAGACCGACAGCTGATCCTGGAGGATACGCGCGGCATAGGCCACAGCATCTTCCGGGGTCAGCGACCCGTCAGTTTCAACCTTCATCGTCAGTTTGTCATAGTCCAGAACCTGACCTTCGCGGGTCGGAGTAACCTCATAGCTGACACGTTTGACCGGCGAGAAGATCGCATCAATCGGAATAAGGCCGATGGGAGCATCCTCAGGACGGTTCTTGTCGGCAGCAACATAACCCTTACCGGTGGTAACAGTCAGTTCCATGTTCAGATCCGCCCCATCATCGAGGTGACAGATGACATGGTCACGGTTCAGGATGGTAATCCCGGCCGTTTCCTGGATATCGCCAGCTTTGACCTCTCCCGGTCCCTTGGCCGAAAGTGTCAGGCGCTTGGCACCTTCGACATCCATCTTCAGTGTCACGCCCTTGAGGTTCAGGACGATGTCAGTCACATCCTCCCGGACACCCGGAACAGACGAAAATTCATGCAGTACGTTATCGATCTGCACACTGGTAATGGCCGCCCCCTGCAACGAGGACAACAGTACCCGACGCAGCGCATTGCCAAGCGTCAGACCAAAACCGCGTTCCAGAGGTTCAGCAGTGACAGTTGCAGTGCGGGTCGCATCGGCGCCGGTTTTGATATCAAGCTGCGCCGGCTTGATCAGTTCGGCCCAATTTTTATGGATCATGCGATTGCCTCCATTCCAGTTCCAATCCCATGATCTTGGATCAGAACGCCCGAGGTGAAATGCGAAAATTCCCACCCGCGCCACAGGACTGCAGCGCAGGCAGGATAATCATGTCTGATCAGACGCGGCGACGCTTCGGCGGGCGGCATCCGTTATGTGCGATCGGGGTTACATCACGGATAGCGGTGATGTTGAAGCCAACAGCGGCCAATGCACGCAGGGCCGATTCCCGTCCCGAGCCAGGGCCCTGAACTTCGACTTCCAGCGTGCGGACACCATGTTCCTGTGCTTTCTTGCCGGCATCTTCAGCAGCCATCTGGGCGGCATAAGGGGTCGATTTCCGCGAACCCTTGAAGCCCATCGTACCGGCCGAAGACCACGCAATCGCGTTGCCCTGCACGTCCGAGATCAGGATCTTGGTATTGTTGAATGAACTGTTCACATGCGCCACACCAGCAGCGATGTTCTTGCGTTCCTTGCGCTTGGTGCGCACCTTGTCACGAGCCATCTGCCTGCCTCCTTATTTCTTCTTGCCGGCGATTGGTTTCGCCGGTCCCTTGCGGGTGCGGGCATTGGTGTGGGTACGCTGGCCGCGAACCGGCAGGCCACGACGATGGCGCAGACCACGGTAGGAGCCCAGATCCATCAGACGCTTGATATTCATCTGGGTATCACGGCGCAGGTCGCCTTCAACAGTCAGATTGCCGTCGATATATTCGCGAATCTGCAGAACTTCGGCATCCGAGAGTTCATTGACACGGCGGGCACGGTCAATACCGACAGATTCACAGATCTGTTCGGCAAAATGTGAACCAATGCCATGGATATAAGTCAGGGCGATGGGGACACGTTTCCCCGTCGGAATATTGACGCCAGCAATACGAGCCACGCGTTTTCCTTTTCATGTTGCGGTTCCGTAGCACCGGAACCTTTTTTCACAACCGAAGGCCCGAAAGATGGCTTTCGGGCCTTAGCGATTTCACCAACAGGTGATTCCCTGATACGGGATGCCGTCACTTAGTGAGAATTTAACTACTTGTCAATAAATTATATTCCACATGAGATGAAAGGGGGCTCTGCCCCCTGCTGCGCTCACCCCCGAAATATTTCACCAGCGTGAAACAAACACATCAGAGCCGGTCAAATATCCCGGCCATCTGGCCTGCAACCTCGTCAACTGCAGCCATTCCATCAACCGGATGCAAGTTGCCCTTGCCATAGTAATATCCGATCAGCGGTGAGGTCTTCTTATAATATTCCAGAAGCCGGGTCTTGAGGCTTTCCGCATTGTCATCCGCGCGGCGGCGCATGTCGCTTGCATTACAGACATCACAAACACCGTCCTTTTCGGACGGCTTGGTGCGGTCATGATAGACCTCCCCACAGCTACCGCAGGTATAACGCCCCGAAATCCGCTCTACGAGAGCAGTATCATCAACCTGCATCTCAATAACCGCGTTCACCTTCTGGCCCATACCGGCCAGCAGATCACCCAGAGCATCAGCCTGAGGCAGCGTGCGCGGGAACCCGTCAAAAATAAAGCCCGGAGCATCGGTATTTTCAAGCTTTTCACGAATCAGGCCAATGACAATTTCATCGGTGACCAGCTTGCCGGCATCCATCACCTCGGCCACGCGCTTGCCCATTTCCGTTCCGGAAGAGCGCGCTTCACGCAACATGTCCCCGGTTGAAAGTTGCACGAGACCGCGCTGGTCTTCCAGCCTGCGGGCCTGCGTTCCCTTGCCTGCCCCAGGCGGCCCGAGAAGAATGATGTTCACGGTCATGCTGTCCCCTCCCTCATGCGGTGAACCGGACACCTTAACGGCGTGCCGGAGCCTTGCGCGTCTTTGCCTTGCTTCCCGGCTTGCGCTTGCCGCGCAGCTGGGATTTTTCAATCAGACCTTCATATTGATGTGCAAGCAAGTGGCTTTGCACCTGGTTGATTGTATCCATCGTCACCGAGACCACAATCAACACAGATGTCCCACCGAAATAAAACGGTACGGCAAACTGGCTGCGAATGATTTCCGGTAACAAACACACCGCCGCTAGATAGACGGAACCAATGACCAGAATGCGGTTTACCACATAATCCAGATATTGTTCGGTCTTCTTGCCCGGCCGGATACCCGGAATAAAACCACCCTGATTTTTCAGGTTCTCTGCCACATCATCAGACTTGAAGGCGACATTCTGGGTATAGAAGTAGGCGAAAAAGATGATCATACCAGCAAAGAAAACCAGATAAAGCGGCTGCCCCGGCCCGAAGTAGGCCAGAGTGCGCGACATGATCGGTCCGGTCTGGTTCCCCGAAAAGGTCGAGATGGTAATCGGCAACAGCAACAGCGAACTGGCAAAGATTGCCGGAATGACCCCCGACGGGTTAACCTTGATCGGCAGGTGGCTCTGCTGGCCATCATAGACCTTCATGCCAACCTGACGACGCGGATACTGGATAGTGATCTTGCGCAATGCCCGTTCCATGAACACCACGAAGCCAACGACCGCAATCACCATGACGATAATGCCGATGATAACCGGGGTCGAAATGGCCCCCGAACGGCCCTGGCTGAAGAACTGGGCCAATGCGCCGGGAATTTCAGCCACAATACCGACAAAGATAATCAACGAGATGCCGTTACCGATACCGCGGGCTGTGATCTGTTCGCCCAGCCACATCAGGAACATCGTGCCACCAACAAGCGTAATAACCACCGACGCCTGGAAGAAGAGACCCGGATCATGGGCCAGGCCTCCGGCCTCAAGACTGCGGGCCAGGCCATAGGCCTGAAACAGCGCCAGGCCCACGGTGGCATAGCGGGTATACTGATTGATTTTCTTACGGCCCTGTTCACCTTCCTTCTTCAGCTGTTCCAATGCGGGAACCATGGCCGCCAGAAGCTGGACAATGATTGAGGCCGAAATATAAGGCATGATGCCAAGCGCCAGGACACCCATCCGGCCAAGCGCTCCGCCCGTAAACATCGACAGGATCCCGCCAAGGCCGGATTGCGCCTGTTCCATGAAGTTGCGCAGCGCGGCACCATCAATCCCGGGAACCGGAATATATGTACCAAGGCGATAGATAATCAGCAATCCAAGCGTAAACCAGATTCGCTGACGAAGTTCCGTGGCCTTGCCAAGCGCCCCCCAGGAGAGGTTCGCGGCCATCTGTTCTGCGGCTGACGCCATAGGTGCCCCCAAATTCGCGGGTCGTATCAAGATCAAGATTACGCCGCCGGACCCGAAGAGATCCCGCGGCGCGAATGGAAACTCAAGGCTGTATGTAGGGGGACACTCGCCCCCTCACAAGCACAATCACTCGGCTGCGGCTTCTTCGCGGACCGGTGCGGTAACGGTAATCTTGCCACCGGCCTTTTCGATGGCTGCAACGGCAGATTTCGACGCACCGGTAACCGTCAGATTCAGCTTGGCCTTGATCTCACCCTTGGCCAGCACCCGTACACCATCAAGCTTGCGGCGAACGATCCCTGCTTCGACCAGCACATCCTCAGTAACAGCTGCCTTCGCGTCCAGCTTACCGGCATCGACGAAAGCCTGCAGCTGACCGAGGTTGACAACAGCAAATTTCTTGGCATTCGGCGCAGTGAAACCACGCTTCGGCAGACGCCGGTACAGCGGCATCTGGCCGCCTTCATAGCCATTCAGCGCAACACCTGAACGTGATGTCTGACCCTTGATACCACGCCCGGCAGTCTTACCCTTGCCGGAACCAGGACCACGTGCCACACGCTTCTTCTTGCGGTTCGCGCCTTCATTGTCACGAATTTCATGCAGTTTCATATCGCTTCTCCTTCGACCGGAACCGTCCCATGAAGCGAAAGAGGACGGACACGGCGTTTCTTGCTTGTTAAAGTCAGGGCTCAAGGCCACCGGCGGCGGTCCTAACTGAACATGGTAATTCCGTCAAGCCGGCCAGAGACATAGCTCAGGAGTATCGCATGAATAGCGTTATCTGATTTGTCATGGCGTCCTGTTTCTGATTCAGTTTTCCTCACACGTATATCCGGAGGGAGGCTGTATTAAGTAATATTGTTCTTTTTCAGAATCTTACTGGACTCATTCACCATCAATTCGAAGCAGTAGGAAAAGGTAGTTCACAAGCTGGATGAGATATCGCTGCTGTACCTGTGCACGGTAATGTCAGGCAGCGAAAGCTGTTGACGTTCCTGTAGACGTTTGCCCCGTTCGCGCATGGGATTCCCTAGCATGACACGCTTTCAGTTAACCGGTGCATTGGCAGCAGCCCTGTTTCTGGCCTATCTGCCCAGCGAGGCACCAGACTGGGGAATTTTGCCCTTATTCTCCAGATTGATCCGGCTATGGTCACCACCATTATATTCTGTGGGCTTCATAATTCTGGCCATCCTGCCGTTTATTGCACATCGGCAGGATTGACCGGATATGAAACACATCAGGGATATACCAGCCGACATTCCTCAAAATAATTCATCCATGTGATCACGGCAGAGACCTTGCCGGCCTTACCCCGTCATTTCATCCCAGAATTTCTTCACCTTGTTCAGAAAATTGGATGATTTTGGAGAATTATCCGCCTTGATTTCGTTGAATTCGCGTAGCAGTTCCTTTTGCCTTGCTGTCAGGTTGACCGGTGTTTCCACAACCAGTTCAATCAGCATATCGCCGGCATCGGCACCCATTCCGGCACCATGACGCAAAGGCGGCATTCCCTTTCCACGCAGGCGCATCTGCGTTCCCGTCTGGCTACCCACGGGCACTTTCACCCGGGACCTGCCGCCATCAATGGTGGGAACCTCAATTTCACCACCAAGTGCAGCAGTTGTCATGCCAACCGGAACCTGACAGGCCAGCATCCGGCCATCGCGCAGGAAAATGGCATGGTCCCGGACATTAACAAAGATATACAGATCGCCAGGGGGACCACCACGCAGACCTGCCTCGCCCTCACCTGCCAGACGGATACGGGTTCCGGTTTCGACACCAGCCGGAATGGCAACCTGAAGTGTGCGACTGGTTTCCACACGGCCGTCACCATGACAGGCAGAGCATGGGTTTTTCACCATCTGGCCGACCCCGTTACAGGTCGGACAGGTCCGTTCCACGGTGAAAAAGCCCTGACTTGCCCGGACTTTCCCCATTCCCGAACATGTCGGGCAGATTACCGGTTCAACGGCACCCTCGGCACCTGTACCATTGCATTCCTTACAGGAAACCGATCCGGGAACATTGATTGCCTTCTTGAGCCCGGCATAGGCTTCTTCCAGCGAAACCGAAAGGTTGTAGCGCAGATCCTGTCCACGTGAAGCCCGGTTCTGGCCCCCGCCAGCACTGCTGCGGGCACCCATGAAATCGCCAAACAGGTCTTCGAAGACATCGGCAAAGGCCGCGCCAAAATCACCCTGTCCACCACCTCGGCTGAAACCACCGCCGCCGCCTTCGAAAGCACCGTGACCGAACCGGTCATAAGCCGCTTTCTTCTGCGGATCCTTCAGGCAGTCATAAGCCTCGTTCACTTCCTTGAACCGGGTCTCGGACTGGGGGTCGGACCCGTTCCGGTCAGGGTGATGCTCCTTTGCCTTCTGACGATAGGCTTTCTTGATTTCGTCAGCACCCGCGCCCTTGGAGAGGCCGAGCGTCTCGTAATAGCAACGTTTCGCCATTCCGTACCCCCTACGCAAAGGCCGGCCCGAGCAGCGCGATGCCCGAACCGGCCCTGCCAGTCATTCGCGCTTACTTGCGCTTGTCGTCGCCAATATCTTCGAAATCGGCATCGACGATATCGTCATCTACACCACGCGGGCCATCGGCATCGGCCGAAGCCTCGCCTTCATCAGACTGCGCCTTATAGATCGCTTCACCCAGCTTCATGGACGCATCCATGACATTCTGGATACCGCCTTTGATCTTGCCGGCATCTTCCGTCTTCAGCGCGTCTTCCAACGCACCGATTGCCAATTCGATCGCCTCAACAGTAGAGCCGTCAACCTTGTCACCATGATCCTCCAAGGATTTCCTGGTCGAATGGATCAGGCTTTCGGCCTGATTCTTCACCTCGACCAATTCACGGCGTGATTTGTCTGCCTCAGCATTGGCCTCGGCATCCTTGACCATCTTGTCGATTTCGTCATCCGACAGACCACCCGAAGCCTGGATAGTAATGTTCTGTTCCTTGCCGGTACCCTTATCCTTGGCGCTGACACTGACAATACCGTTAGCGTCAATATCAAATGTCACTTCAATCTGGGGCAACCCACGGGGTGCCGGCGGAATATCCTCAAGGTTGAACTGACCCAGCAGCTTGTTATCGGCTGCCATTTCACGTTCACCTTGGAAAACCCGGATCGTCACGGCATTCTGGTTGTCTTCCGCGGTCGAAAAGATCTGGCTTTTCTTCGTCGGAATGGTGGTATTGCGGTCAATCAGGCGGGTGAAAACGCCGCCAAGCGTCTCGATACCCAGTGACAGTGGGGTCACGTCAAGCAGGACCACATCCTTCACATCACCCTGCAGGACACCGCCCTGCACGGCCGCGCCAAGTGCAACGACCTCATCAGGGTTCACACCCTTATGGGGTTCCTTGCCGAAGAACTTGGTCACCTCATCAATCACCAGCGGCATGCGGGTTTGACCGCCGACCAGAATCACTTCGTCGATTTCATCTTTGCTGATTCCAGCATCTTTCATCGCAGCCTGACAGGGCTTCATCGTATTCTTGACCAGGTCACCGACCAGGCTGTCCAACTTGGCACGGGTCAGCTTGACGACCATGTGCAGCGGAGCACCCGAATCCTTGTCCATTGAGATGAACGGCTGGTTGATTTCCGTCTGGGTCGAGCTGGAGAGTTCGATCTTGGCCTTTTCAGCCGCTTCTTTCAGGCGCTGAAGGGCCATCTTGTCCTTGGTCAGATCGACGCCATGTTCCTTTTTGAACTCCTCTGCGAGGTAGTTCACGATACGCATGTCGAAGTCTTCACCACCAAGGAAGGTGTCCCCATTGGTCGATTTTACCTCAAACAGGCCGTCATCGATTTCCAGAATAGTGATATCGAAGGTCCCGCCACCAAGGTCATAGACAGCAATGGTCCGCGATTCCTTCTTGTCCAGACCATAGGCCAGAGCGGCTGCAGTCGGTTCGTTGATGATCCGCAGGACTTCCAGCCCGGCAATCTTACCGGCATCCTTGGTGGCCTGGCGCTGTGCATCATTGAAATAGGCCGGGACGGTAATGACCGCCTGAGTGACTGTTTCACCCAGATAGCTTTCAGCGGTTTCCTTCATCTTGCCGAGAATCATGGCACTGATCTGCGCCGGGGAATATTTCTCGCCCCGTGATTCAACCCAAGCATCCCCGTTGCCACCGTCAACTATGTCATAGGGAACCAGCTTCTTGTCCTTCTCGACCTCAGCATCAGTCAGGCGACGACCGATCAGCCGCTTCACGGCAAAGATCGTGTTGGCGGGATTTGTCACGGCCTGACGCTTGGCAGCCTGACCGACCAGCCGTTCACTTTCTGTAAACGCAACGATCGACGGCGTGGTACGCGCACCTTCGCTGTTTTCCACAACCCGCGGCTGACTGCCGTCCATGATCGCGATACAGCTATTCGTCGTACCCAGGTCAATCCCGATAATCTTTGACATATTCAAACCTCTCTTCCGGCGATTTCGACGGTCCGCAGGTCCATGAACGGCCCCCGATGACCTGATCCCATTGTTTGACTTGCCGGCATCCGGCCGGCTTCGAAGGGCTATATAGGAAGGCGCTTTTCAGGCTGCAAGAACCGCTGCACATCACAGTGCAAAGGATTTGCATCAATCTGCGTCATTCCATCAACGTCCGGCCAGCTTGCTGAGCGAAAGCTGGTTGCGGGTCACGAACTCCCCCATCAGCCCAATCATTGCCAATGCGATTGAGCAATAGATCGGATACATCAGGCTGGAATTATGCGGAGTGTAGCTTTCGAATGCAAAACCACGCGTCTGGTCAATGATATGAAACAGCGGGTTCCACCAGAACATGCTCAGCATCAGCGTCGGCATGGCATTGGCCACAAACATCTTGCCCGAGGTAAACATGTTTATGCGGATATAAAACTGGCAGATAACCGCAATTCCTTGTGGCCACCAGGGTTGTATGGCCCGAAAAATCAGCCCGATGCAGCAACCTGAAAACCACGCCATAATAAACGTCCCGATACAGGGATAGAGCCGATCAATGTTCAGCGGCTCAATAAACGTATTGGTCATCAATAATAATACAGCACATCCCAAAGTTTGCTGATACAGTACGGCAAAGGCCGCCGCACTGATGGTAACTGCTGTATTCATCGGGACGTGCTTCATCAGTCCCGACACCGAACCCTCGGCTGACATAACGGCCTGAATACTTTGTATATGTGTCATGTACATGAAAATACCGGACATGATATACAGGACAAAGTTCCCCGGGATGGGCGAATTGCGCACTTTCATGACAAAAAACAACAAATAGAACATGGCAACCATGACCATGGACCGGGCCACGACCATGATCAGACCCACAATGGCATTGCGGTCGGATTTACGCAGTCTGTAAACTGTCATGTGGTAGATCAGCGCAATCGTTGTTGCCGCGGCCTGGAAGAAGTTCTGGGTATAACGTTGCTGGAACATTTTTGTCCTTTTGATCGTGCTGCTTGCCCTGACCCTGACGTCGCATCATAAGGGGGATGACCACTCTGCACAATCGGGCAGAATATAATTGGTGAACGGAACTCAGGGGTGACGACATGGAATTTGACAAACTCACCACAGTCATGCGGCAACTGGCTCTGCAGGCTGGCGAAAAAATCATGGAAATCTACAATTCCGAAGATTTTGAAGTCCGTTCAAAATCCGATTCCTCCCCGGTCACTGAGGCTGATGAAGCCGCTGATGCATTGATCTCGGCGGGACTGCGGGCAGCATTTCCGGATACAGTGCTTGTCACCGAAGAACAGGCAGCAAGCCATTCGCAGGATGCCAGCACTTTCCTGATAGTCGACCCTCTGGACGGCACAAAGGACTTCATACAGCGTCGTGGCGACTTCACCGTGAACATCGCCTATGTCGAAGACGGTGTTCCGCTGCGTGGCGTGGTCTATGCACCGGCGAAGGAACGACTTTTCTATACAACGGCCGATGGCCGCTCTGTCGAGGAAACCGGCCCGTTCGGCAATGAGCCCAGCGAAACCCATCCGGTCGGCGTCAACCCGACACCTGACAATCGTGGCCTGATGGTCGTTGCCTCCAAATCGCACCGGGATGCAGCCACGGATACCTATATCGGCCGTTACAAGGCCCGTGATATGACCTCGGCCGGATCGTCCCTGAAATTCTGTCTGGTCGCGACAGGTGAGGCCGATCTTTACCCGCGCCTTGGGCGAACGATGGAATGGGATACGGCTGCGGGCGATGCCGTCCTTCGCGGAGCCGGCGGCGAAGTCGTGCGCTTTGACGATCACAGCCTGCTGACCTATGGTAAAACGGGTTTTGAAAACCCGTTCTTTATCGCCTATGCGCCCGGTGTTCTGCTGGTCAAAGACAACGCTTGATGTCAGCAGTCATCATCATCCCGGCACGCTATGCATCAACCCGCTATCCGGGCAAACCGCTTGCCATGCTGCGCGGAGCGGACGGACAGGCCGTATCGCTGATAGAGCGCAGTTGGCGGGCAGCAGCCACCGTATCCGGCATTGCCCGTGTCATCGTGGCAACCGATGACGACCGTATCCGCATAGCAGCCGAAGGGTTTGGCGCCGAAGTGGTGATGACCTCGACCGGGTGCCGCAATGGCACTGAACGCTGTGCCGAGGCCGTAGCCAACCTGGGGATCTCGCCCGAAATCATCGTCAATTTGCAAGGTGACGCACCATTGACCCCCGCTTGGTTCATTGAGGACCTGATCACCGGGCTTCGTACCGATACCACCGCAGATCTGGCAACGCCGGTTCTGCAATGTTCGGGCCGGATGCGGGCCGATCTTCTGGCCGACCGAGCAGCCGGGCGCGTCGGAGGCACGACAGTGGTATTCGGGACTGAAATGCAGGGGTTGTATTTTACCAAGGAAGTGATCCCGTATACCGGCCGCGATTTCGTTCCTGATGAACCAACCCCGGTCTTTCACCATGTCGGGGTCTATGCCTATCGCCCCGACGCCCTGGCCGCCTATCCCAACTGGCCCGAAGGTTATCTGGAAAAGCTGGAAGGGCTGGAGCAACTGCGTTTTCTGGAAAACGGACACCGCGTCCTCTGCATCGAGGTTGAGGCCCGGGGCCGCCAGTTTTGGGAACTGAACAACCCCGAAGACATTCCGCGTATCGAAACCATGCTGGCGGAAATGGGGCAGGCGTGAGGCCACCGAAAACCAGCGTAATTATTGTTTCGCGCAAACGACCGGCACATCTTCAGCTGTGCTTGTTTGCACTGACCATGCAGGATCATCCTGATTTCGAGATCATCCTGATCGCTGACCCGGACGGGCTGGCACAATGCCCCGATCTGCCTATCAAACGGGCTGCCTTCGACCAGTCCAACATTTCAATGGCCCGCAATCTTGGAATTGGTCTGTCAGCAGGAAAGATCATTGCCTTCATAGATGATGATGCCGTGGCAGAACCCGGCTGGCTGGCACAACTGACTGCGCCGCTCAATGATCCGGCCATTATCGCGGCAACTGGCTGGACGCGTGATCGCAACGGGTTTTCATGGCAAATGCAAAGTCAGCGCATTGGCCCGGATGGCTGGGGCATTCCCATCCCCGCCGCAAGGGATCATGCAGTCCGGATACGGCCCCCTGCCAATGGCATGCCGATCAGCACCCTGGGAACCAACTGTGCATTTCGGGCAGACGCATTACGGGAAGTCGGTGGATTTGACCCGGTCTTTTCCTTTCATCTTGATGAATCAGACGTCAATATGCGCATGGCTGCTGCATTTCCCGACGCAATGACGGCAATCGTTCCTGCCGCTCAGGTCATCCACGCCCGTGCCGGAAGCGAAAGGCGCAAGCACAACCAAACGCCACGGGACCTGACCATGCAGGGCCGGTCCACAGTTCTTTTTGCCCGGCGCCACGGAGCCTTTCCGCCTGTCACCGAAGCCATCCACCGCAAGCGCCGTCGGCTATTACGTCATATGCTGGAAGGACGGCTGGACCCCTTTCATCTCACACCGGTTCTGAACACCCTGCGTCAGGGGCTGGCTGATGGCATAACCGCTATACTGCCGGATCCTCCAAAAGCACGCCGTGACAATCCGCCCCCGTTCAACCCCATTCCTACCCGCCAACGCTCATCAACAGTTTTTGGCGGATGGTACTGGCACGCACGCGAATTGCGGAATCGTGCTGAAAAGGCTGTATCCAAAGGAAAAATTACCACCCTAATCCTTCTGACCCCATCTTTCATACCACACCGGACCCAATTGACAACGGGTGGCTGGTTCGAACAGACAGGCGGTATATGGGGGGCTTCCGAACCCGATGATCCCCCGGCTTCTTTCTGGAAAATGCAGGAACGATTGACGCGAGAGATAAAAATGACGGACCTTCGCCGGAACTTATCTGTCTGGTCAGCCGTTTCAGCGTGAGTTTGTCGACACACAGATCATCCGCAAACCCTAACATATGTTCGCAGCCACTATGCAAAGAGGAATTAACGTGATGAGCCGGAAAGTTACGAAAGCGATTTTCCCTGTCGCTGGTCTTGGGACCCGTTTCCTGCCTGCGACCAAGTCCATTCCAAAAGAAATCATGACCCTGGTCGACCGGCCCCTGATCCAGTACGCCATCGACGAAGCACGCGTTGCAGGCATTGAGGAGTTCATCTTCGTGACCTCGCGCGGCAAGGGGGCACTGGAAGATTATTTTGATCACGCGCACGAGCTGGAAGCAAATCTGAAACGCGCAAGCAAGAACGATCTTCTGGACGTTTTGCGTGCAACCAACATGGATTCAGGTGCCATCGCCTATGTCCGCCAGCACAAGGCAATGGGTCTGGGCCATGCCGTATGGTGCGCACGTCGTCTGGTCCCGGATAATGAACCCGTTGCCGTTATCCTGACCGATGACGTCATCATGGGCGAACCGCCCTGCCTTCAGCAAATGATCGAAGCCCATGCAGAAACCGGCGGAACCATGGTCGCAACCATGGAAGTTCCCATGAACAAAACTCAGGCCTATGGCGTTCTGGACGTTGCCGAAGACATGGGCGCCATTGTCCGGGCCCGGGGGCTGGTTGAAAAGCCGAAAGAAAACCCTCCGTCGAATCTGGCAGTTATCGGCCGCTACATCCTGGCCCCGACAGTGCTTCAGAACCTCAACAAACTGCGTGAAGGTGCAGGCGGGGAAATCCAGCTGACCGATGCCATCGCCGATGAGATCGTTGCCGGACGAGATGTATTCGGCCTGCGCTTCCGTGGCGAGCGCTATGATTGCGGTTCAAAGGCCGGCTTCCTTCAGGCCACTGTCGCCTATGGCCTGGAACGTGAAGACCTGCGTTCCGAATTTCTTGAATACTTGAACGACATCATCTCCATGCGACAAGCAGCAGAATGATGGCGGATAAGGTTCTGGTCACCGGCGGGGCCGGTTATATCGGCTCGCATGCATGCAAGGCGCTCCAGGTGGCGGGGTTCATACCTGTCACATATGACAGCCTGACCACTGGCTGGCGCGAAGCGGTACAATTCGGACCCTTTGAAGAAGGTGATCTGATGGACCGGGCACGGCTTGATCAGGTCTTTGCCGTGCATGAGCCGGTTGCCGTCATGCATTTTGCAGCCCTCAGCCAGGTGGGTGAGGCTATGGCACAGCCCGGCAAATACTGGCGCGGCAATGTCTGCGCCTCGCTGAATCTGATCGAAGCAACACTGGCCGCCGATGTACGGGATTTCGTCTTTTCCTCGACCTGTGCAACCTATGGCGATCAGGATGGGGTCGTTCTGAACGAAAGCAGCCAGCAGGCCCCCCTGAATGCATATGGCGCATCAAAGCGTGCCATTGAAGACATGCTCAGGGATTTCGCAGCCTCGGATGGCCTGAACAGCGTAATCTTTCGCTATTTCAACGTTGCCGGGGCGGATCCTGATGGCGAGGTCGGTGAATTTCACCAGCCGGAAACACACCTTATTCCGCTTATTCTCGATGCAGTAGATGGGCGGCGCGCAGAACTGACCATCCATGGAACGGATTATCCTACCAAAGACGGCACCTGCATTCGCGACTATGTCCATGTCATGGACCTCGTTGATGCCCATGTACAGGGGTTGACCTGGCTTCGCGCAGGCAAAGGCCCGCGCAAAGGCGGGACAGAGGTCTTCTGCCTGGGTACCGGCAAAGGATTTTCCGTACGCGAAGTCGTATCAGCCGCCGGATCCGTCACAAACCGTCCAGTTCCGATGCAGGATGGCCCACGTCGCGGTGGAGACGCGGTCAAGCTTGTATCAGGCAGTGAGCGTGCCGGGCAGGTTCTGGGCTGGACACCGGATCGCTCAACCATGCCGCAGATGATCCGCGATGCCTGGCGTTGGCATCAGAACGGCGGATATGAAGGCTGAGCCACCGCTCATCCTTGACGTTTCACGGCTGGTCTCCCGGATCGGTACCGGCCCCTTGACCGGCATCGACCGGGTCGAGGCCGCTTGGCTGGCCCAGGCGGTACACCATGACCACCTGCTGCTTTGTCGTATTTTCCGGGGACAGGCATTGCTGCCACCGGAAGCTGGGCCGGCCATCTTACGCTGGGTTTCTGGTGACATCACCGATCTGCCGGCCCGGCCCGGCTGGCGTGAAAGACTGGCCCGTCGCCGTGGCCTGCCTGCCCGCGCATCAGGTGCATTACGCAGCATGGCCCTTGTCACAACATCAGGCAGCGGACGCGGATTGGGCCAGCATATTGCCCGGCACCTGTCTGGTGGTAAGGCGGTTTATCTGAATGTCGGCCACAGCAACCTGACTTCATCCTTGCTATCCAACCTGTCAGAACAACAACGGGTAGTCATGATCCATGATACAATCCCGCTGGATTACCCGGAATTCACCCGTGCGGGTCAGTCTGACAAATTCCGGACCCGCCTGATGACCGCACTGTCGCTGGCTGACATGATCGTCACCATATCGGATGCGACGGCAACAGATATCGACCTGTGGCGTCGCAGGCTTGCCATTCCCCGTACTCCGAAGATCGTAACGGCCCATATCGGCACCACACTGACACCACCCGATGATACGGCAATCCCGCCGGATCTGGACCCGTCAAAACCCTATTTCGTCACGCTCGGCACCATTGAACCGCGCAAGAACCATGCCCTGCTGCTGGATGCTTGGGACATATTATCCCGGACATATCCGAACCCTGGAATACCCCGCCTGCTGATACTTGGTCGACGGGGATGGGAAAACCACGATGTCCTGACACGTCTGGATAATTTGTCCCCCGGCAGCCCTGTCATTGAACGGGGCAATCTGCCCGATGGGGCCGTCGCGGCACTTATCTCACACAGCCACGGATTGCTGATGCCCTCACGCGCAGAAGGCTTTGGCCTGCCCCTGACAGAAGCCGCAGGCCGCGGTATCCCGGTCGTTTCCGCCCCCCTGCCTGCGGCACAAGAACTGCTGGGCGATTATGCCACCTACCTGTCACCCAACCAGCCCGAAGACTGGGCCCGGATGGTCACACAACTGACCACAGCCGTACCCATGCGCATGAAACCGCTTGCGATTCCGTCATGGGACAGGCATTTCCATCATATTACCCGTGCCTTTTTTCCTGATACGGGTCATTTTGGATAATGGTTCTGACAGGTGGCATTTCGGCTTCGTCCAATTCTGAACGCGCTTCGTCTTCGTGCGATAAGGCAATGGTATCTTGGCCGCGCCCTGAGACGTCGCAAACAGGTTCGCCCTATACGGGTCAGGGTAAAGTCTGTTCCAAAGGACGCCATCCTGTGCTTCGTTACCCAGCGTAACGAACGCATCCGGCTTCCTTATTTCCTGGATTATTATCGCCGGATGGGAATCAATCATTTCCTATTCGTCGATAACGGATCTGACGATGGCAGCGTCGAGTTCCTGCTACAGCAGAATGATGTCTCACTGTGGCAGGCAACCGGCAGTTACAAGGCCGCACGTTTCGGCATGGACTGGATTAACTGGCTGCTGTTCCAATATGGTACCGGCCACTGGTGCCTGACCGTCGATCCCGATGAATTCCTGGTCTATCCTCATTGCGATTCCCGCCCACTTCAGGCGCTGACGCACTGGATGGGAACCTCGGGGATCAAATCCTTCCCGGCCATGCTGCTGGATGTTTATCCCGAAGGCCGGATCGGCGATCAGCCCTATCATGAAGGGCAGGATCCGCTGGAAATCGCGCGTTATTTCGATCCGGCGAATTACATGATCCACAAGAATGGCCGCTATGGTAACCTGTGGATACAGGGCGGCCCGCGGGCCCGCAGCTTCTTCGGCCAGACGCCGGAACTGGCACCGGCCCTGAACAAGATCCCACTGGTCAGATGGGAACGGCATTACGTCTATATTTCCTCAACCCACATGGCATTGCCACGCCGGCTGAACCTTGTTTATGACGAACAGGGAGGAGAACAGATTTCCGGCGTATTGCTGCATGCCAAATTCCTGTCGACCTTCATTGACAAATCCAGCGAGGAAATGGAGCGTGGCGAACATTACGCCGACAGTCAGGAATATCGTGCCTATAACGCCGGGCTTCAGGATGACATGAGCCTGCTGACACCGGAATCCTGCCGCTACGAAGATTGGCGACAGCTTCAGCATCTGGGCCTGATCTCACAGGGGAACTGGGCATGACCACCCCAACCCGAATCGGCGTCATCTTCCTTTGTCATGACGTGCTGGACATTGCCACTGACATGGTACGTATCTGGCATGATGGCGGTGCAGCGGTAGCAATCCATGTTGATAAGCGGACCAGTGCAGCAGATTTCCAGACCATGCAGCAGGCACTCTCCGATCTTGACGATATCGTCTGGATTGACCGGCGCAAATGTGACTGGGGCATGTTTTCAATGGTCGAGGCCACACAAGCCACAGCTGCAACCCTGCTTGAGCACTTTCCCGATGTAACCCATGGCTTCGCGGCCTCAGGCAGCTGCCTGCCACTGCGGCCCATATCTGAATTGCAGGATTATCTTGCCCGTCACCCGAATGTCGACTTTATCGAAAGTGTCAGCGCGCAGGATGTTGGCTGGACCATTGGCGGGCTGAATATCGAACGCTTTCATCGTTATTTCCCGGTTTCCTGGCGCAAGCACCGCTGGCTGTTCGACCGCATGGCCCATTTCCAGCGCCGTATCGGCCTGAAGCGCCGGCTGCCGCGCGATGTCGTGCCTCATCTCGGATCACAATGGTGGTGCCTGACACGCGAAACGTTGGATGCCGTCCTGAACGATCCACGCCGCAAGGAATTTGACCGCTTTTTCCGCTGGAGCTGGATCCCGGATGAAAGCTATTTTCAGTCCCTCATCCGACGTCATTCCACTAGGATCGAAAGTCGGTCCCTGACATTGTCGCATTTCGATGATCAGGGAAAGCCCTATATCTTTTATGATGATCATGCAGAAATGCTGTCTGCATCACGGTGCTTTGTTGCGCGCAAAATCTGGCCCGGAGCACAGGCATTATTCAACCGTTTCCCCGAAACTGCCGGCCCTGAGCATGTTCAGGATGAACCCGATCCTGTTCACATCGAAAAACTGGTAAGCGCAACCGTTGCGCGGCGCAGGCTTGGCCGCCCCGGTCTGTACATGCAAAGCCGCTTCCCCAAGAGAGATCGTGAAAACGGCAAGACGGCAAATCGCTATGCCATTCTGCAGGGTTTCAGTGACCTTTTGCCAGAGTTCGAGACTTGGCTGCAGGCCAGGGTTGATGCCGATGTTCACGGCCACCTGTTCAGCCCCTACGATGTCGAGTTTGCCGACAGGCCACCCATAGGTCCCGGCGGATTATCAACCTATCCCGAAAGTCGCGATTATGACGCCTTCGGCTTTCTGACCAGCCTGATCCGCATCACCGACCGGATGCAGATATTTCAGTTCGGTCCACGCGACCTGCAGGATCTGAACTGGTTCACGATAACCGATCCCAACGCCACTATCCGCGTCGTCAGCGGCGCGTGGGTGGTGCCGCTGATGCATTCCGATATGCCCTTTGACGACATTCGCCGCATCGCTGCAAAGCTGCAGCAGCTTGAACTGGCCCAGCTTGAGATCCTTCGGTCAATCTGGGTCAAGGCCGATGTCGAGATATGGGAGCTGGCCGATTTCGTCGCCCGCCCCGGAATTATCCTGCAACGCATCGTGCAGGACCTGACGCCCAGTTCATGGCCGCTTTATGACCAGATCCCCCCCTTGCGGGAGGTTGACCAGGTCGGCCGCTTCCTGCAACGCCTGCGCAATGCGGGGCTGCAACCCCGCCTGATGGGCGATTTCCCTGCCACACGTTCAAAACAGGATTGGAATGTCTGATTTTAACAGTTTCGTTATTTTTGCAGAAATGCGTACCGGCTCTAACCTGCTTGAGGCGACGCTGAATGCAATCAAGCGCGTTACCTGCTTCGGAGAGGCATTCAACCCCTATTTCCTTGGCTGGCACAATACGGACCAGATCCGTGGCGTGAATATTGATCAGCGTAACGAGGATCCACTGCGCTTACTGAACGCGATTACCGAGCGCGAAGATCACCTGTCCGGATTTCGTTACTTCCACGATCATGATCCCCGTGTCTTCCAGAATATCATGGCTAATCCGCGCTGTGCCAAGATCATTCTGACGCGTAACCCTGTCGACAGTTATGTCTCAACCCAGCTGGCACGACAGACCAACCAATGGAAACTGAATCAGACAGAGACCCCAATTCCGGCCACTATCGACTATAACGGCATCGACTTCCGACAGGCATTATCGGAAATTCAGGGATTCCAGATCCGTGTCCTGTACGAATTGCAGGTCTCCGGGCAAAGCGCCTATTGGCTGAATTATGAGGATCTCCGGGACAGCAAAGTCATGACCGGGCTGTTGCACTGGTTGGGCCGAACCGATCTGGAACAGGTTTCCCCGGCATCTGATCAGGTCCCCCAGAACCCGCGTGAAATGGCTGAAAAAGTCAACAATATCGACGAAATGCGCTCGGATCTGGCCCGGATGGATCCGTTTCAACTATCACGGATACCAACATTCGAACCCCGGCGCGGCCCGGCCATACCCAGCTTTGTCGGCAGCGATGCAGGTGCCGGGCTGCTCTTCATGCCGGTTCGGGGTGGACCTTCGGATGCGGTAACCAACTGGCTTCAGAGGGCCGGCAAGGAACTGCAGCGCAATTTCACCCAGAACACATTACGCGACTGGCTGCGCGGACATCCCCATCACCGCAGCTTTACCGTATTGCGTCACCCTCTTCGCCGGGCATGGGCATCGTTCCATCATATACTCCACGCAGCCCCCGCAGAGCTGCGTCAGCTGTTGCGGGATGTTCACCGGGTTCCCCTGCCCGGAGATGAGGCCCTGCCAACATTATCCACCGACGATCAGGCCCGCCTTTTTGCTGATTATCTGGGCTTCCTGCGCCGGTGCCTGAATGGTCAGACCAGCCTGGCCATTCTGCCCGTATGGGCCAGCCAGACCGAGATTGTAGCCGGGTTTTCGCGCTTCCTCACCCCCGACATGCTTCTGAGAGAGGGCACCCTTGTCCGCGACCTCGGCTGGCTTTGCGAAGCAGCAGCCCTGCCCGCACCAGAAATGCCCGAGCCTGAGCAAATGCCTGATTTCCTGTCAGACAAGACCCTGCAACAGGCAACCCGTGCCGCCTATCTGCGTGATTATGTCCAGTTCGGGTTTTCAAATCAGCCATGAATGCAAGAAAAATGTAAGCGTTGCATCTGCCCCCTGCCACAGGCCCTGAATACCGATTTGCGCCCGTGCTATGCTGCCTCGAACCCGGAGGACAGCATGGCCGAAGACAACTTCCCCTTCCAGCCATTCGGCTTTACGATTCCCATCAGCTCGACCGGACGCCGCATCTGGCCGTCCGGTTTCAAGAAGTTCATCATCGAGAAACTGGATGCTGGTGAATTGACCGTCCAGCAGGTCGAGCAGGAGGGTCAGGTTGCGCGATCTCTCATCTATAAATGGCAGGCAAAGCGCGGTTCTGACGATTCAGCCGAACGACCGGCCAATCCCTTCGCGCAGGTCCGCATCAAGGATGCTCCGATAGGGAGTGCGGCCCCCGCAAGATCGCCATCCTCGACTGACATCCGTTGCATTCATGTCCACGGCGCGGTCAGCAATCTGGTCCTGCCCGCAGACTATCCCATCGAGAATCTGATCCAACTCGTTCGGGCGATGGAAGGTCCGACATGCTGATGGCCGATGCGCCGCACTGCGCTTTGACCGAGGCAATGGCGGGGAAACCGAGATGATATCCCCCGCTGGGAATTTCAGAATTTACCTTGCGACGGAGCCGGTAGATTTTCGGAAGGGTATGGATGGGTTGGCGGCTATCGTACAGTCGGAATTCGACCTTGATCCGTTTTCCGGGGCTATCTTCGTCTTCCGGGCGAAACGTAGTGACCGGCTG
>JBKEAB010000125.1:0-3184 GCA_047971845.1 Paracoccus sp. (in: a-proteobacteria)
GCTGCCGAAGCTGCCACCCGATGCGGTGCTGGTTCTTGACAACGCAAGCTTTCACAAACGGTCTGATACCGAAAAACTGATTGCCGGTGCCGGACACACTCTCGAATACCTCCCGCCCTACAGCCCCGATCTCAACAAGATCAAACCGATCCGGGCGCAGGCAAAGGCCATCAGACGACGAACCGGACTGTCCGTCGATGAACTCTTCTCCTGTAAAAAATGGAATCAAAATTAAGTCGTTAGGTTATAGCGTGAACCGCGATCATATCCATTTGCTGATGTCGGCCCCGCCGACCTGTCGATCAGTCGGGCGGTGCAAGATCTGAAGGGCCGAAGTTCGCGCAAGCTGCTGAGCAAATTCGGGATACTGCGGAAGCGAGCACCTGTGGGCGCGGGGTTACTGGGTCTGCCCGGGCGGTAATGTGACGGATGAGATGTGGATGGACTACATCGCCAACCAGACACCGCCCGATCCTGACGACAACTTTGACATCACGTGAGTTCGCCGCATGGCGGACCGATCCGGCTTTGAGCTGTAACCTGAAGCCACCTGCTTTTAAAACGGGGCCTTGCCGTCAGTATTATCCCGCATCAGCAGCCTGTTCAAACGGGGTGACATCTTCGGCAAGCAGGACCGCGAACGGCCTGCTTGATTCAAAGCTGGCCATGACAATGGCGATGATTGACGTCAGCGGGATTGCCAGGATGGCTCCCGACACTCCCCAGATTGAGGACCACAACGCCAGAGCAACCAGCACAATGAACGGGGACATGTTGACCCTGCGCCCGACCATACGTGGCTCCAGCGAGTTGCCAACCCAGATTTGTGCTGCGGTCAGAAAGGCCGCAATAACCAGTGTTTTCTGGATTGATCCAAATTGCGCCATGCTCAGTACAACCGGGAAGATTACCCCCAGCATCGATCCGACATAGGGAATGTAGTTCAGCAGCGCGATCAGAATGGCCCAGAATAACGCAAAATCGACACCCAGCACCCACATCGCGCTGAAAGATAGTACTCCAAGGATGGCATTCACCAGCGTCTTGACCGCAATATAATTGCTGATTGAGCCGTTGATTTCGGTAATGATGCCACTGGCGCGGCCAGCACGATCACCTGGCAGTGCCACGGCAATCTTGCGGGCAAATCCGCCACGTTCCGCCATCAGGAACATTGCATAGACCACCACCATGAAGATCAGCCCGGCAGCCGAACTGATCGAACCCAGGATCATCCCGGCGATCTGTCCAATCGGCAGGGCATCCCTGACCCGGTCAATGAACCGGCTGATGTCAAGGTTTCCCCCAAAACCCAGAAGACCTGTCAACTGATTGTAAAGACGTGCAATATTTTCCTGATATTCCGCAGCCCGTGCCCCAACCTGACTGGCTGTGGATATCATGACCCCGCCAAGCCAGATGACGGCAAACAGGAAACCGGTCAGCATAATCAGCCGCCGGAGCCATTCTGGAAGTTTCCGTGTCAGTGGCATCCGTCCAAGCCAGTCACTGGCCGCAACCAGCACATAGACCGAGATCACTGCAATGATGATCGGCAGCAGGAAGGATTTGCCGATGATCAGAAGCCGACCAAGCAGCATGATAAGCAACAGCGACAGGACAACGCCAAGTAATCCGCGCAGTGAATCCGTTTCCCTGAACATGCTGCCTCCGTAACGATATGCCCGGGCGGGCCCCGCAAACCACAATTCACCGCTCTGATGTCTTTTCTGATGTCTTTTTTCAAGTGTTTTCCCCTGCGATCAGTGACGCCGGGGCGTTTATCGTGATCTGGACGCCCGAAGGTGGGCATGAGGTCTGAAGACGTCGGTGAACCAGCTCTGATGCGCGGGCTGGATACCACATGACCGAATGTACGTCTCGGGGCTCTTCCTGTCTTACAACGGGCATCAGCACGCAGCTGGCCACAAAGCGATTGTCGGATATTCCCCCGGCATCGACCTCGCGCTCGCCATTGGGCGCATGTGGAAACGCACTCAGCGCGCAGACATGGTGCGGCGTGCGATATCTCACATGAATGCTGTCATTTCCCGCGCGATGGCCGTTGTCACCACGGTCGATTTCTTGCCGCGCTGAATAAGCTTGCGGTATCTTGTCGTTAAGCGGGACTGCGCTTTCCAGGCAATGTCCTGAACCTCCGTCGGCTGCTCTTTGAGGATGTAAAGCTTGCGCACGCCCGGTCGCGCCTGCAGCCGGTAGGTCCAGGCCCCCTGAATCAGTTTGTGTCGCACGTGCGCGTTGCCTGCCCGGGTGATGCCCCCGTGCCTTGTCCTCTTGCCGGTCGAGTATGCGCTTGTCACCAGGCCCAGATAGGCCATCAGCTTGACCGGCGTCTTGAAGCGCCGCACATCGCCGATCTCGGCCATGAAGGTGACGGCACTGATCAGAGCGACGCCTCTCAGGGCCTGAAGCGCATTCACCGCCGGGGCGGGGCGAGCCGGCACCAGGGCCTCGATGTGCCCGGTCAGCCGGTCCAGGCGCTCTGACGCGGTTTGTTCAGCCTGCAGCATCTCCTGAAGCGCAATCTGACGGGCGGGATGGTCAAGGCTCAGGCCCTGCAGCCAACGCCGATAACGCATCGTCAACGGTTTGGTGCGTTGATATGTCCGCCCGTGGCGCAGCACGAAAGCAGATACGAGCGGCCGCTTGTGGCGCTGATCCTCCGCCGCACCTTCCCGGGCCCGGACCAGATCGCGCATTGCCTCGTGCGTCTCGTCGGGGACCCAGACCGATGTCAATTCCCCGGCGCAAAGCAGGTGCGCCAGGCGCATGGCATCAAGTCGATCCGTCTTGACCCGCTCGCCAGCCCGAACTGGGATCAATGACGGCGCGACCACACAGCAATCGAACCCGAAATCGCGCACCTGCCTGTAGAGGCCGTAGCCCGTCGGCCCGGCTTATAGCATACCGAGACGGATGACCTGCGCCCGGAAAGCTTTTTGAGCAGCCGGTCGACGCTGGCAGGGGTGTTCTCAAAGGTGCCAAAGCTGAGAACCTCGTCACGCACCCACCTCTGGCAATCGCAACCGCCAGCTTGTCCTTTGAAACGTCAATTCCAACATAAGTCGTCTATTGTTCATTTGCCATGTCTTCCTCCATCGCAGAACGACGGCACTTGCCGTCAGGCGAGCGCCGATGAAAAAAACATGCGGTCTTACGGTAA
>JBKEAB010000126.1:0-17406 GCA_047971845.1 Paracoccus sp. (in: a-proteobacteria)
ATCTGGACGGCGAGTGTCTTTTGACGGCGACACAGGGTGGTGTAATCTGGCACGGGCCAGTCCAGCCCCGCAAGCCAGTCCATCTTGGGGTCGATCAGGATCAGCATCGCCCCTCGACGCTCAAGCGCACGGTTGTACTTGGGCCAGTGCGTGGTGCGATAGCGGGGGAGGGCCGGCTTGCTCATGACATCCGCCTAACCAACTGAATTCACAAAGTGAATCCTCGATCCAGCAACTTCTGAAATAACGCCCCAACCCATTTATCTGATTTGTTCAGATTCCTCGAATAACCTCTGTTTGGGAGGTGATCATGCGAAGTTGTTTTATTACATGCAGGATATGCATGCGGAAGTGATCCGGATGTGGCTTGTTCAGGCTTTTTTGCCTGTGGTGAAGTTCTGCCGGATCATCCAGTAGTTTGCGTAGTGTTGTGACAAGTGCTTTGCTATCGCCTTCCGGAACATAGAGGATGCGATCCTGAAAGTCTCTGTATTGGGCTTGATCAACCGATGTTTCACTGACTACGATACAACCGTGAGCCAGCGCTTCGGATATACGTGCAGTTTCCAGCAAACCGCCCTTCCATGCATGAATATTTAATACGATTTTTGTATTATGCAGGCGGTTGGCCATGTCAGGGCCGAAAAGATTAGTTTCAATTTCCAGCTCAGGTATAGACGCACGAATTTTTGCCAAGATTTCATTGCGCCGGGTAAAGGAAATATCACCGTAAAATAATATGGGCTGGCGCCGGGGAATACCTGATTTCATGATAGGGCCGGGTGATAACGGGACATAAATGATTTTCTCCTTTGCAACATGTTTTTGTAAAGGTTTTATATTCTGCTGAGAGTATTCCAGTACAGCACGACACTTAGCCAGACGCTGCAGGTACTCTGGAGGCCATCGATAAGGAAAAACGGATTGTTCAACCTGAAAGGCAATGCAGTTGTTTTCCGGAACCGCAGGGAAATTTTGCAAGGCAATGGCAAAAATAATATTAAAATTCTTTGCAATACGATCATTATCAGACAGAACGGATTTAATTCCTACTTCAGCCAGGGTGGCCTGAAGGCGTTGGGCGATATATAATGTATGTGGCATGGTCAGGATCAATATTTCTTCCGGATTTTGTTGTGACCTGACCCGAAATGCCGGGCCAAGTGCATTTAGTCTGCGCCGTATACCTGTTGGCCCTTCATGTATCATGATCCGCGATGTCAGTGAAGCTGTTTGCCACAAGCCACGGGTTCGGATGTTTCGGTCCAGTTGGCGTATTGCATGAATTATATGGTCGTTGTTCATCACAGGAACAGCGGCCCCCATTCTATTTACTTTGTTTTGTTATTTTATGACTTTTGGAAAAATTATTCGTCACTGCCGGGTTCAGGTCTCGTGGCGCAGTTTCTGGCGGCAAGGTTTATTATAAATGCAATCTATTTATAATAAGTTAAATGGTATTTCATGACTTGTTGTAAAGGATGTATTAAGTCTCTCTTGCCAGAGTTGTAACTGCACAGGGGTGTGCGTTAGGGGGCTGGTAATGGTGGGACCGATCCATGTGGCGACTCATGTCGTCTCCAAGAAGGTATTCAGCACGAACATCACTGATCTGATGTTTGTCGAAACGCCGGATGGCGTTGTGCTGGTGGCAATGTCCAATAAAGGTGGGGGGCTGACGTCATACAGTCTGAGCAGTGCGGATCGTCGTGCGGTCCTGGTGGACAGGGAGACGCCAATTGCTTTTGGTACCTATTACAGTGCGCCAAAGCTTGATGTAATTGAGCGTGACAATGTGCAGTATATTGTCGTTAGCGGCCAGCAGGGAAGTGCCCTTTCCGGCCTGAAGATGGAAGCTGATGGCAGGCTGAGAGATTTTGAGCCGTTGTTTTCTTCTCAGCAATTGTCCGGTGATGTCGTTGCACTGAATGCATTCGAAATGGATGGGCAGGACTATGTTCTGGCCGGCCGTGATGGCAGCATGGGTTTGACACTGTATCGGCTGGACGGGGACGGTCAGCCGGTCAACCTTGGGACGGCGTCACCCGGACCAAGGCTGCCTGTGGATAGTGAATATAATGATATCAATGTTGTGACTGTTGGTGGGACAACTTATGCGACGGGTGTCTCGGCTCAGGGAAATATGCTGGTCCTTTATCAGGTTGGCCCTGACGGGTTGAAGCGGATCAGCCAGGTAGATGGATCCAATACAATTGGCATTTCCGCCCCTCGTGAGGTGAAGGCTGTTACGACCGCCAATGGTACGTTCCTGATTGTGACTGGTGGTGAAAGCGATTCACTTACTGTCTTTCAGCTGACCGAACAAGGTGAAATGCGCCTGACTGATCATGTGGTCGATTCTGCCACAACCAGATTTCAGGCGGCAACGGCAATTGCATCTGTTGAGGTTGATGGCCGTGCTTTTGTCTTTGCCGGTGGGGCTGATGATGGCATTGCGGTGTTGACGCTTGATGGGCAGGGCCGGCTGATCCTGCTGGCGACACTGACAGATTATGACGGTATTGCACTGGCGGATATATCGGCGATTGAAGCCCGGGTTTTTGGTGACAAAATTGCTATTTTCGTGGCCAGTGCAACTGAAACCGGAATTTCACAGTTCAGTTTTGATCCGGGGAATATCGGTGTTTCCCATGCAGGCAAGGGACGGCTGAATGGAACCGGGGAAGGGGATATCCTGATCGGAACCGGAGCATCTTCGATGCTGTCGGGCGGTGCTGGTGATGATATCCTGATCGCCCGTGAAGGTGTGGTTCACTTGCTGGGGGGCAGTGGTGCAGACCTTTTCATTCCGGGTTATGGAACGACAGAGGTGACAATTCATGATTTTGATCCCAGGGCAGACCGGATTGACCTGTCCGAACTGTCTTATATCCGCAGTATTGCCCAGATGCAGATCATTCCTTCAGCTACGGGTGCAATGCTGGCTGCGGGCCGTATCAGAATTGATATCCGCACTGTTGACGGGACCGCATTACAGGCGTCAGATTTTACAGAATTCATGTTTCGTCTGGCGCATTATGCCAATGACATAGATTTCTCTCAACTGGTTGACCCGGTTGTGCCGGATCCGGGTACTCCGGTGCCCGGACGTCCAGGAGGTGGTGGCAGGGACCCGGGAAAATACACTCCGGCAGAACCTTTGCCGCCTCTGGCTCCTATGGATGATATACAGTCAGGCACAGCGGGCGATGACCGGATGCTGGGCTATGGTCATGCTCGGGTAAACATCAGGTCACTGGGCGGGAATGATGTGATCATTGGCAGCCGGGGACAGGACAACCTGTTTGGCGGGGCGGGTCATGATTCGATCTATGGCGGAGATTCCTCGGATAATATCCAAGGTAATGAGGGCAGTGATTCCATCGTGGGGCAGGCCGGCCATGACCGGATCTCCGGCGGATCGGGAAACGACCATATTGCCGGAAGTGCAGGGGATGATCGTATCTGGGGGGATGACGGGCAGGACAGCATTTATGGTGAGGCGGGTCATGATGTCATCTATGGTGGTGCGGGTGGGGATATGCTGGGCGGTGGCCCCGGCGACGATCTGATCTATGGCGGGGGTGGACGTGATACCATCAATGGCGGTGGCGGCCATGATCGCCTGTTTGGTGAAGGGGACTTCAACCGCATTTTTGCCGGTGGGGGTAATGACCTGATTGACGCCAAAGGGAAGGAGAATGTCCTTAATGGCGGAGGAGGCGCCGATACGGTCTATGGCGGTCCGGCGCGGGACTATATCTTTCTGAGTGACGGTGATGATCTGTCTGAGGGACGGCAGGGTGATGACTTTATCATCGGCAATGCCGGGGACGATATGATCTATGGCAATGACGGTGATGATCATGTGATCGGCCATATCGGGGATGACCAGCTCTGGGGTGGCAATGGTAATGATATTCTCTGGGGTTTTACCGAAAACGATCTGATCTTTGGCGAGGCCGGGAACGATTCAATGCGGGGCGGAGATGGCAATGATACCCTGCATGGGGGTCCCGGTGATGATTACATGTGGGGGGGAGCGGATAACGACCTGATGCTGGGTCATGACGGGGCGGAATATATCTGGGGGCAGAAGGGCCGTGACACATTGGATGGGGGCGCAGGTGCCGATACGATGAATGGTGGGGGCGGCAATGACCTGCTCAGGGGCGGTGACGGTGACGATAACCTGCATGGAAGTCTGGATGATGATATCGTGCAGGGCGATGCAGGGGCTGATACGCTGCGTGGTGGTGGTGGAAATGACACGTTATCAGGCGGTGCCGGTGCGGATCTGCTGATTGGTGGAGTTGGTGCGGATGTCTTTGTATTTACCCCGCAGGATTGTGGTGTATCCGGCAGGGATCGCATTGCCGATTTTCAGCAAGGCGCAGACAGCATTGATCTGTCGCAGGTATCGGATTCCCTGATCTGGATGGGAGGTGCCGCTTTTACCGGAGCCGGACGAGCAGAGGTTCAGGTCCGGGAAAATCCGGACGCGATCCAGCTTGCTGTCGATGTTGACGGGGATGGGAAGGGTGACTTGTTTGTCGATATTGCCGGAGGTGATGTCGGTCCGTTTGACTTCCTGTTCTGAAGACCTGGAATATGACTCGGTTACCGGTGTGAAAAGGGCGCGGCCGGGTTTGCAGCCACGCCGGTGGAAGGGCGCTTCAGGTCCTTATTTCCCGGTGATCAGCGTCCACCAGATCTTCTTTGACGGTTCCTGATACCAAGCAACCCCCAAGGTTGTTGCACTGGGGTCCATGATGACGTCGCGGGTATCACGGGTCTGCATCCATGCCTGTAATGTTGCGATATCGTTTTCATAGCTTTCGCTGATATTCTCACCGACCAGTTGACCAGGATAGCCGGCGCGGCGTGCCCGCTCCAGCGGTGAGGAACCATCTGATCCAAAATGCCAGGCACGGTTTTGTGCGGCCATGTCCCGGGAATGGGCCGCTGCGGCGGCGTTGAGTGCGGGATCAAGGGTCAGTGTCCCGACATTTGATCCCGAACGCAGCATATTGACCTGTTCGAGTGTCCGGTTCGGAATGGCAGCGGCCTCGGCTGCATTAATGGTATAGGCGACGGGGATTGGCTGTCCGTCCGGCCCGATCTGTGCGCCAGGTGTCCGCGATACACAGCCCGACAATGTCAGGCCGGCGGCCAGAATCAGGATGACTTTCTTCATACTGCCCTCATTGGGTTTTATTGTCTTTTGGTCTCGTTTACTGCGCTGGCGGCTTATAGCAAAGCCAATATTGCGTGATTTTCACCACAGCGCCGCATTGATCTGCATAAATGACAACGCTGTGAATTGCGGCAACTTATTTGTCAGAGCTATCAATCAGGTAAGAAAAGACAAGGCCGCGCGAGATGGCCGGAGCAGGAGAAGACCATGACCGAGTATCATCGAGGCGTCAGCCGCCGTCGTTTCGTGACCTCTGCCGTTGTGCTTGGGACAGCCAGTCTGGCTATGCCCGCACTTGCGCAGACACCGGATGAGGGGCGGGTTCAATATGATCCGGACGCAGATCAGCGCCGCAATATTTCCAGTTTCCGGGCACAGGACTGGCGGCCGTATTTTTCCAACCTGACCAACGGTGCCGTTCTGTGTGATCTGACATCCAGAGCCGTGCATTTCTGGTCGGAAGATGAAAGTGTCTATCGTCTTTATCCGTCCTCCATTCCGGTCAGTGAGGATCTGACCCGCAAGGGTCGGACCGAAATTATCAAGAAAGTGGTTGGTCCCAGCTGGGCACCTACACCGGAAATGAAAAGGCGTAATCCTGAATGGCCCGATTTTGTACCGCCGGGGCCGGATAATCCGCTGGGGACTCATGCACTGTGGCTGAGCTGGCAATACTATCGGCTGCACGGCACTCATGATACGCGCAAGATTGGCCGCAAGTCTTCGAATGGCTGCATTGGTCTGTATAACGACCATATCGAAGAACTGTATGGGCTGACCAAGGTCGGTACGCAGGTATTGCTGATCTGATCTGGTTGCATCGAAGGCGGGCTTGCCCCGCCTTCTGCTTTATGGGCATGATTCCGGGGAGCGGTGAAATACGATAAGGCCACAACCTGCTATGACCGATGACCGATGATCTTCTTCTTGGCTGTCTCCCTCGTCGTAACCGTCATTTTCTGGCTATGATAGAAAATGAGTCCTGAGCCCGAAAAAGAGGGACATCAGTTATGGAGTAGTACCTGCAATAACGCCGGCTTCAGGTTTTGATATGTATGTGGATCGGTCAGGAAAGCACGTCATCCAGTTGATCGAGTGTTGTGATCTGTATCTGTGCCGCGTGGTCTGCATCTGGTGGCCAGCCTGTATGGACCCTGCCCGGGCGCAGGATTTGTATGGTCAGCCAACCCATCTGATTTGGGGTCACAAAATCCTTGCGGGCATTATCGGCAACATAAACGCAGCGTTGCCCTGCTGCAATGTCTGCGATTATCTGATAGGCGCGCGGATGAGGTTTGCCAAAGCCGGGCGGCCATTGTCCGGTTGGAATGATGGGATTGCAAAATGGTTCCAGCCCAAGCGCTTTGATCTTGCTGTGCTGTGTTCTCTCGGGACCGTCCGTTATCAGGCCAAATGGTCCGCCATGACTGCTCAGATAGTGCGCGGCATCAGGACATAGTGTAATTTGTGGCTCGTGGTTGCGATAAATATCAATCAGTTCGGAAACCGGTTGAATATCGGTCAGACCATGATGGTGTAATGCCTCATCAAGGATTTTGGTTCGGTCAGTCTTGTTGAAAAGCATCTGGCAGGTTCCCCAAAACCCCATGATATTATGTTTTTCCGCGATATGATCAGCTACTGCATTAAAGCCGCTGAAGGCAAAGTTGCGTTCCAGATACAACGTGTCATCCAGATCGAAAATGACCCGGTCAGCCACTGAACACGGCATCATCATAACGCAGCATGGTGACGCCATCGCGCCAGTCATCATTGGCGCGTAACGGTTGGTCTGTCATTTCCTGTATCAACCAGTCTGCAAAACGCGCCCCTGCATGGTGAGCCAGCGGATAGCCCCCGCCAAACCGGGCATTGATTTCAATGACCTGAGGACCACGTCGTGCGTCATCAATGACCTGAAAGCAGATTACACCACGCGCATCGGGTAAGGCATGGTGAATACCTTCCGCCAGCTGGCGGAAATCGCTGCGGCGTTCTGTGCGACCCTTTTCAACCTCTCCTGCACGGGTCTGGATGCGCAGGTGCGGAATAACACAGCGCAGTTTCCCCGCACGGTCGATATACATGTTGATTGTATATTCCGGTCCCTCCAGCACGGGCTGGAACATCATTGGTTCGGAGAAGCTTTCGGGCAGGTCCTCTGGTCTGTTGTAAATGCCAAGTCCCCGGCTGGAGCTGCCACTGACAGGTTTTCCAAATAACGGCCAGCGGCAGTGAGCAGCATTCTCACGCAGCTCTGCTTCGGCGCTTGTTTTCGGAACCGGGACCCCAGCCACGTCTAGAACCTGCATCGTGCGCACCTTGTCACGCACAGTTGTAATCACCTGCAGGGGTGACACATGGACATGAGTTCCGGTTCGGATTAGCCGGTCAGCGGCTGCGGCATAAACTTCCAGTTCCGTGTCGATGGTTGGTATGATCAGGCGGATATTGTTTTCCCGGACAATCTTTCCGATCCGGTCAATAAAATCCTGATCAGAGCAGCGAGGCACCTGATGTGCCATATCGGCCAATCCGCAACCTGAGGAAAGCGCCGGGTCCATGTCACAAGCATGAACGATAACCCTGCCTGCATCTCCGCCTGCCTGCCGGAAAGCCCGTACCAATGCACCCCGCCGCCCGGCAGAGGAAATCAGGACAGGAATGTCAGGTTGTCGGGTCATACCTCTTTGATTTTGTAATAATCGCGAAACCAATCAACATAAGCTGTTGCGCCATCCCGTACCGAAGTTTGTGGGGCATAGCCGGTCAGCCGGCGGAGCAGTGCCGTGTCCGCCCATGTTGCGGGGACATCGCCAGGTTGGATCGGCATCATGTTCTTGATGGCTTCACGCCCGGATGCGGCCTCAATCGCGGCGATGAAATCCAGTAACTGGACCGATTCGCCATTGCCGATATTGATGGCCCTCCAAGGGGCGACAGGTGACAGGCTATCGTCCGCTTCAATCTGATCAGGGGTTGCAGGACGGATAGGTGCGGCATCAATCAACAGGCGGATGGCACGGACCAGATCGGTGACATAAGTGAAGTCCCGGCGCATTTCGCCATGGTTGAAAACCTTGATCGGACGGCCTTCGAATATTGCACTAGTAAACAGATAAGGTGCCATATCTGGCCGGCCCCAGGGTCCGTAAACCGTAAAGAAGCGGAACATGGTTGTCGGAATATCGAAGAGATGGGCATAGGAATGAGCCATGGCCTCGTTCGATTTCTTGGTTGCTGCATAAAAGGACATCTGCATATCGACCTTGTCGGTTTCGATATAGGGCATGTCGGTATTGGCCCCATAAACCGAACTGGTTGAAGCCATCAGCAGATGTCTGGGTTTATGTGTTCGTGCCGCTTCAAGCAGTTCGAAGCTGCCCAGCAGATTTGCTTCGACATAGGCACGGGGGTTTTCGATCGAATAACGCACGCCGGCCTGTGCGGCCAAGTGCACCACGGCTTCCGGTTCATGTGCTACAAAAAGATCCATCAGCAAACCGGGTTGTTCGATCTTGTCCTGCACCCCCTGATAAGCCGGGTTGGCCTTCAGCCGTGCTTCACGCGCCGCCTTGAGGCCTGGATCATAATAATCGTTATGGCTGTCTATCCCGATAACCTCATGACCCTCGGCCAAAAGCAATTCGGACAAATGATAGCCAATGAACCCGGCTGCTCCGGTAACCAGAACACGCATCAATTAACTCCTGACAGATCGCGTAACACATATGATGCCCTGCGATAGCAGGATGCTGCAACTTGGCAACCCATCTTGCGGTTTCAGTGATCTTTCTATTCCATAATGACGTTGCACTATCCCTAACCACTGTTTTTGCCGATGACACCATGCATTGCCATGGGACGACAACTTTTTGTCAAAACGTCTGTATCCGGAAGTAGCAGGCTGCATGATTGCTGTGGGGATTCATTATTCGGAATTATTAATTTGATAACTTACTGATAAAAATATAATTTTCTATATATTCAAATTTATATTGAAAGTACCTTTTTTATACAAAGCTTTTTCGACGCAGTTGCAGGGCGTAACCTGATGGAACGAACAAATCAGCCATGACTGGGGTGCGGATGCCATATCACAGCCAAATTCGCTTTCTGCTGAACGGTAGCGAGGTTATTCTGGACAGTGTGCCGGCCACGCAAACCCTGTTGGATTATCTGCGGATTGACCGGAACCTGACCGGAACCAAGGAAGGCTGCGCCGAGGGTGATTGCGGGGCCTGCACCGTGCTTGTCGGGCGCTTGCAAGACGGCGTATTGCATTATGAAACAGTGAACGCCTGTATCCGCTTTCTGGCGTCGCTGAATGGTTGCCATGTGGTGACGGTCGAATATCTGTCCGGACCAGATGGGCAGCTGCATCCGGTTCAGCGGGCCATGGTGGATCATCATGGTAGCCAGTGCGGTTTCTGTACGCCTGGTTTTGTCATGTCGCTTTATGCGTTGTGGATGCAGAACCCGACGCCGACAACAGCGCAGATTGAAACCGCATTGCAGGGTAATCTGTGTCGTTGCACGGGATATGAACCGATTATCAAGGCGGCACTGGCAATTAACGGTTATGGAACTCCCGCCAATGATCATCTGAATTGTGAACGCGAGGATGTAACGGCGAAATTGCGCGAGATCCAGATATCTGACCGGATCGAGACCGGTCCTGAAGATGACCGTGCTATCCTGCCTGCCAATACTGCCGATCTGGCACAGGTTCTGAGCGAATATCCCAAGGTGACCATTGTTGCGGGTTCAACCGATGTCGGGCTGTGGGTAACCAAGTTCATGCGTCCGATCTCTCCGGTCGTGTTCATCAACCACCTTGAGGAGATGAAGCGCATTGATCTGGCCGATGATGCGCTGACGCTTGGCGCTGCCGTAACCTATAGCGAAGCCGAACCGGCGATCCGTGAGGCCTTTCCACATCTGGGGGAATACTGGGACCGTATCGCAGGTTGGCAAGTACGCAATATGGGTACGATTGGCGGCAATATAGCAAATGGTTCCCCTATCGGGGATACTCCGCCCGCGCTGATCGCGTTGCGAACGGAAGTCATGCTGCAAAAGGCGGGTAACAGCCGGGCGCTATCACTGGAGGATTTTTTCATCGACTATGGCAAGCAGGATCGTGAGCCGGGGGATTTTGTTGCCGGCATTCGTATTCCGCGTCCGACACATGGTCAGATGGATGCGGCCTACAAGATCTCCAAGCGGCGTGACGAAGATATTTCCTCCGTGGCAGTAGGGATCAGCATCACTGTCGACAATGGAATGATCAGCGATGCATGCATTGCCTTTGGTGGCATGGCGGCTACGCCCAAGCGTGCGGGACGGACGGAAGCAACCTTGATTGGCCAGCCTTGGAGCAAGGCAGCCTTTGACACTGCTGCCGAGGCCATCGGTACTGATTTCACACCGCTCAGTGACTGGCGTGCTTCGGCCGATTACCGGTTACTGGTAGCAGGTAACCTGCTGCGTCGGTTTTTCCTGGAACATGACGATCAGGCGGATCAGCGAGCCCGCCTTGTGACTGCCTGAAAGAAAGGGTCATGCGATGAACGAACAGCAGATCATCGGCGCGGTGCATCACGATCTTCAGCATGACAGCGCCATCAAGCATGTCACTGGTCGCGCCGAATATACTGATGATCTTCCCGAACCACGCGGCACACTGCACGCCTATCTTGGGGTGTCTGCAATAACGCATGGACGTATCCGCACGATGAACCTGACCCGTGTCTGCGCTGCCCGGGACGTGGTTGCAGTCCTGACGGCGGATGATATTCCGGGGGCCAACGATATCAGTCCTACCGGACGTCATGATGAGCCGGTTTTTCCGACCGGGGTGGTTGAATATCACGGACAACCGATCTTTGCCGTAATCGCCCGGACCCGTGATGCTGCACGCCGCGCAGCGGAACTGGCCGATATTGACTATGAGATCATGCCTCACGCATTCGACCCGATCAGTGCGAAAGAGGCAGGGATGCCGATGGTTGCCGAACCGCTAAAGCTGGAACGCGGCGATATTGTCCGCGGCCGCAATGATGCAACGTATCGTATTCAGGGGCGTATGACGGTTGGTGGTCAGGATCATATGTATCTGGAAGGTCAGATAGCCTTTGCCATACCAGGGGAGGATGACGATGTCGTTATTCATTGCTCGACCCAGCATCCCAGCGAAGCGCAGCATATGGTGGCTCATGTTCTGGGTGTGCCGTCCAATGCGGTTACCGTCAATGTACGCAGGATGGGGGGAGGCTTCGGCGGCAAGGAAAGCCAGATGAATATCTTCGCGGCTGTTGCGGCCGTCGCGGCAAAGAAGCTGAATCACCCGGTCAAAATTCGTCCCGACCGCGATCAGGACATGACTGCAACCGGCAAGCGACATGACTTTGTCATTGACTATGATGTGGCTTTTGATGGTGAAGGGCACATTCATGCGGTTGAGGGACATTTTGCCGTGCGCTGTGGTTATTCATCGGACCTCTCCGGGCCGGTAACAGATCGTGCGCTGTTTCATGCCGATAATGCCTATTTCTATCCGCATGTACGGCTGACGTCCTGCCCGCAGAAAACCAATACCGTATCAAACACCGCTTTTCGCGGTTTTGGCGGTCCACAAGGCGTTATTGCCGCCGAACGGATAATAGAGGAAATGGCCTATGCTCTTGGCAAGGATACGCTGGAGGTTCGCAAGGCTAACTTTTATGGCGGCCAAGGCCGTAACCTGACACCTTATCACCAGCAGATTGAGGATAATATCATTGGCCGGATCATTGAACAGCTGGAAGACAGCGCCGATTATCAGGCTCGCCGCCGGGCGGTGATGGAAGCCAATACCAAGGGTGGGGTTATCCGGCGCGGTATTGCGCTGACGCCAGTCAAGTTCGGGATCTCTTTTACCGCAACCCAGTACAATCAGGCCGGATCGCTGATCCATGTCTATAATGACGGCTCAATTGCGGTGAACCATGGCGGCACCGAAATGGGACAGGGTTTGAATACCAAGGTTGCACAAGTGGTTGCCGATGCATTCCAGGTTGATTTTGACCGCATCAAGATTACAAAGACAACAACCGAGAAAGTGCCTAATACCTCAGCAACAGCGGCATCAAGCGGGTCTGACCTGAACGGGATGGCTGCACTGGATGCTGCCGAACAGATCAAGGCCCGATTGGTCGCATTTGCCGCCGAGCACTGGCAGACGGACCCGGTGGATATCCGGTTCCGGCCAAATGCAGTGCAGATCGGTGAGGAATTTGTTTCATTTCCCGATTTCATCAGGCAGGCCTATATGGCCCGGATCCATCTGTCGGCTGCAGGTTTCTATCAGACGCCGAACATCCATTGGGACCGTGCGGCGGGGAAAGGCCGTCCCTTCTATTATTTTGCCTATGGCGCAGCATGTTCGGAGGTTTCAGTCGATACGCTGACCGGCGAATACCGGATCGAGCGCACGGATATCCTGCATGATGTAGGGCGTTCACTGAATCCGGCTATCGACAAGGGCCAGGTCGAGGGAGCCTTTATTCAGGGTATGGGCTGGGTGACAACGGAAGAATTGTGGTGGGATGACAAGGGTCGCCTGTGTACGCATGCGCCTTCGACTTACAAAATTCCGCTGGCCAGCGACCGGCCGCGTATCTTCAACGTCAATCTGGCCGACTGGTCGGAAAACCGTGAAATGACGATCAAACGGTCCAAGGCCGTCGGCGAGCCTCCCTTCATGCTGGGTATTTCCGTTCTGGAAGCGCTTTCAATGGCAGTGGCGAGTACGGCTGATTATCGTACCTGCCCCCGCCTTGATGCCCCGGCCACGCCTGAACGTGTGCTGATGGCGATTCAACGCTTGCGGACAGATGGATAGGGTTATGTTGCACAGTGCGACATTGACTGACTTCCTGAACCGTCCCGGTACGGTCGTCCAGCTGTGTATCAGCAAGGTGCGGGGATCATCTCCGCGCGAGGTCGGCGCAACCATGTTCGTGCGTGAACGGGCCGTGCATGGCACCATCGGTGGCGGTCAGATGGAACACCGTGCCATTGAGACAGCGCGTGCCATGCTGCTGGGCAATGATGTCGCCCAGCAGATCGGCATAGCTTTGGGTCCGGAAATCGGTCAGTGCTGTGGTGGCCATGTGACCATTGACGTGAAACGAATGAGTACGAAGGACAAGTCAGATGCCCTTGCGGTTGCCCGGAATGCCGAGAATGCGCTCCCGGCTGTCTATATCCTTGGTGCGGGACATGTTGGTCGTGCACTTGCCGACCTGTTCCAGTATCTCCCGGTACGCGCCATCCTGATTGATCAGCGGCTGAATGAATTGACGATGAGCAGCGCCTCAGTCGAGAAACGCATCAGTGCCATTCCCGAATTTGATATCATTAATGCGCCACCTGGTAGCGCCTATGTCGTGCTGACCCATGATCATGCGCTGGATTTCCTGCTGACCTCTGCCGCGCTGGACCGGGGTGATGCGTGCTATGTCGGCATGATCGGCTCTGCCACCAAGCGGGCACGGTTCCAGAGCTGGGCCAGAGAGCATTGCAACGGTCTGTCAGCCGAACAGCTGATTTGTCCCATGGGGGCAGGCGGAAGCCGCGACAAGCGCCCCGCCGTGATTGCCGCCTTCGTAGTGGCAGAAGTGATGACTGCCCTGACCAGTCAGGTCACTGTCCATCATCCAGAACCAGGGACCGTGCCGCAGACGGCGGTGCGGTAAATTCGCTGAAGATCTTGGAGAAGACAGACGCGGCCCTATTCCAGAAAGGAGATTCCGACGAGGGGTGTGACCTGTATCTACCCGCTGCCAACCCCGCAGCGATCCGGGTCCTTTATGCAGACATAGTCTGAAGGGACAGAAAATTTGATCAGGGAACGCATAAGCATCCGGTGTCAAACCACCTGACTTTACCAGAAAATGCAAAGGCCAGCCGCCGGGCGGGGCCGGTACCTGTGGGAGGGAACATGTTAGAGAAACTATTTGGCCTGACGGCCCATAATTCCAACGTAAGGACAGAGGTGATCGCAGGGGTTACCACCTTCCTGACGATGGCCTATATCATCTTCGTAAACCCGGAGATCCTCTCGGTAACCGGGATGGACAGGGATGCGGTCTTCATTGCCACCTGCCTTGCCGCGGCACTTGGGTCGGCAATCATGGCATTTGCAGCAAACTGGCCCATTGGCATGGCCCCGGGCATGGGGCTGAATGCGTTCTTTGCCTTCACGGTCGTCGGGGCGCTTGGCTTCACTTGGCAACAGGCCCTGGGCGCGGTGTTCATTTCCGGGATGGCCTTTCTGTTTCTGTCAATAACCGGGACCCGACGCTGGTTGATCGCGGGAATTCCTGCGTCCATGCGCAGTGCCATTGCGGCTGGCATCGGAATGTTCCTTGGCCTGATAGCATTGAAAAGTTCAGGCATCGTCGTGGACAATCCCGCAACTTTGGTTGGTCTGGGTGATCTGACTCAAGCGGGAACGTTGCTGGCTGTTGCCGGATTCTTCATCATCGCCGGACTGGATGCGGTGCAGGTTCGCGGTTCGATCCTGATCGGGATCCTGATTGTGACTGTCTTGTCAATTGTGCTGGGTGTCAGTGCCTTTGGGGGTATAATGTCCATGCCTCCGTCCATTGCGCCGACATTCATGCAACTGGATATCGCAGGTGCACTGACTGTCGGGATCCTTCATGTCATCCTTGTTATGGTTCTGGTCGAGGTATTTGACGCAACCGGCACCCTGATAGGTGTTGCCAAACGCGCCGGCCTGCTGGTTGAGGGGCCGGCTCATACCAACAAGGGTCTGGGTCGTGCACTGATGGCGGATTCAACAGCCATCCTGGCAGGTTCGGTACTGGGTACCAGCTCGACCACAGCCTATGTTGAAAGTGCTTCGGGTGTGCAGGCTGGAGGCCGCACCGGGCTGACGGCGCTTGTCGTGGCGGTGCTGTTCCTGCTGGCGATGTTCTTCGCACCACTGGCGGGCTCGGTTCCGGCCTATGCTACGGCACCGGCGCTTCTGTATGTTGCCTGTCTGATGGTTCGCGAACTTTCGGAAATCTCATGGGGTGATGTGACCGAGGCTGCGCCAGCAGTACTGACAGCACTGATGATGCCCTTCACTTACTCAATTGCCAATGGTCTGGCCTTTGGTTTCGTCAGCTATGCGCTGATTAAGTTGCTGACCGGACGGGCGCGTGAAGTCCATATGGCAACATGGGTCGTGGCGGCATTGTTCGTGATCCGTTTCGCCTTCTTCGTGGAGTAAATGGTACACTCACGGGTCACGGTGCAATCCGTGAGCCACTCCATCTGTTTCTGATTTTTCCGAACCGGATACACAAAATGACACAGACACAACGCCAGACGCTGCTGCGCGGCCGTATTCTGGATTTCAGCGCTGAACCCCAGGATGATGAAGATTACGGTGCCTTCAGCTATATTCAGGATGGAGCAATCCTGATCGTGGATGGCGTAATCGTGGCAAGGGGTGGGTTTGATGGTGTTGTCCTGCAAGCACCTGACGCCGCCATTGTTGACCATCGCCCGCATCTTCTGATGGCTGGTTTCATTGATACGCATATCCACTTTCCGCAGGTGCAGGTTATCGCCAGCTGGGGCTCGCAACTGTTGGACTGGCTCAATAACTACACCTTCCCCGAGGAAATGCGTTTTGCCGATCCCGGTCACTGTGCGGCGATGGCAGAACAGTTCTATGATCTGCTGCTGGCGCATGGGACGACTTCGGCAGTTGCCTTCTGTTCCGTTCATCCCAGTTCGGTCGAGGCATATTTCACTGAAGCTGCCCGGCGCAATATGCGTATGATCGGCGGCAAGGTCATGATGGATCGAAATGCACCGGATGGGTTGCTGGACACACCACAGTGTGGCTATGATGATTCCCGTGCCCTGATTTCGAAATGGCACGGAAAGGGTCGCGGACTTTATGCGATCACACCGCGTTTTGCCATCACCTCCACACCTGAGCAACTGGAAATGGCCGGCACATTGCTGGATGAACATCCCGATTGCCATGTCCAGACTCATCTGGGCGAGAACCTCGATGAAATTGCCTTTACCCGTTCGCTTTACCCGGATGTGCCGGATTATCTGAGCGTCTATGCAAAATATGGACTTCTGACATCCAGGACCCTGCTGGGACATTCGATCCATCTGACCTCACATGAGGTCGATCTCCTGGCAGAAACACGGTCGAAACCAGTCTTCTGCCCGACCTCTAACCTGTTTCTGGGCAGTGGCCTGTTCAATGACGACAGGCTGCGGATGCGGGGGATTACCAACGCTGTTGCAACAGATGTGGGGGCGGGGACCAGTTATTCAATGCTGCAAACCCTGAAGGAATCTTACAAGATCCTGCAACTGCAAAAACAGAAACTGCACCCGCTTCGCGCCTTCCACTGGATCACACGCGGCAATGCCGTGGCGCTTGGGCTTGAGGACCGGATCGGTACGCTCGCCACCGGAACCGAAGCTGATGTCGTCGTGCTTAACGCCTGTGCAACTCCGGCCATGGCGCTGCGGATGCAACGTGCTGAAACTCTTTCGGAAGAGTTGTTCATCCTGCAAATGCTGGGAGATGATCGGGCGATTACACAGGTCTATGTAGCAGGGCGGGCGATGAAGCCCGGTTAGGTGGCCATAAGTGCGTATCACTCTGCCTGTTTTGTCCGTAACCGTTGCATCTGATCCTGATTTAGGTTCAGGGCTCATAGCCAGAAGATGACGGTTGCTGCGAGGGCGATGGCGGACAAGAAAACCTTCGGGCATCTGCCGTATCGGGTTGCGACATATGAGGAGGATCAGAAAACAGTCCGGGGGACTGTTTTCCCGACGATTGGCCAGTCCTTGAGCCTGCCGAACATGATCCCGATGCGGTTGCGGCATTTGTAGCGGCGCCTGTCGTAGTTCACCGCTTTGTTCCGCTGTTTCCGGCCCGGGATGCAGAGGCATCCCCTAGCACTAGAAGGCGTATCTGAACCATTCCTAGTCATAGCCACTGTCCCCGAGTAACCAGTCGACACTTTGCATGCAGCTGAGCAGCGCCCACGCACCGATGTCGTCGCTGACCTGACCGTCGGTGTCTAACAGGTTGAACGGGCGTCCCTGGCTGTCGAAGATGGCATGCAGTTTAGAGCGTGTCGTGCTCATTTGGGTTCATATCCTGCGGC
>JBKEAB010000127.1:0-9295 GCA_047971845.1 Paracoccus sp. (in: a-proteobacteria)
CTACCAGGAGGGCAACGAAGGTGCAGCATGATCATCTCGTTGCCCTGGCCAGAGAGCTCTCGCTCTCTGGTCTGGCGGATGCTTTGGATCGGCAGCGGTCTGACCCCCAATATTCCCAAATGCCGTTCTCCGAACGCTTGGCTGCGGGTCTGATCGCGGAACGTGAGCGGCGTACGTCAAGCCGTCTTGCACGTATGGTTAAAGATGCTCACCTGCCAGAGAAGGCTGCACCCGAAGAGCTGATCAATTCTGAAACCCGAGGTCTCAACCCAGAGGGGATGAGAGACCTTTTGAAATGCGACTGGATTGATCATGCGTGGAACATACTGATCAGCGGGGAGACCGGCGCGGGCAAGACCTGGATCGCAGCCTGCGTGGCGATGGCAGCCATCAGGGCCGGGCACAAGGCAAGATACTACAAGCTGTCAGATCTCCTGTACGAGTTATCGCTCACGCACGGTGATGGCACCTACATTCGCGAACGCGGGAAACTGAGCCGCTACAAAATTCTGATCCTCGACGACTTCGGAAAGGTGACAATGAACGAGCAGGAAAAGTCGATTCTGTTCGATCTCATCGATGATCGCGTGGGAACGCTCTCAACCATTGTTGTCGGGCAACGCCCCTACAACGATTGGCACGCTTTCATCGACGATCCCATTATCGCGGATGCCATCCTCGACCGGCTGTCGCGGAAGAGATACCACATCAAGCTTCGCGGCGAGTCCATGAGGCGGAGTGACGCGTCCTTCGACAGTCTTTGACACTCCTGACGCCAGCGCCGAGGCGGCAGCGCTGTCGCGCTGGCGACTATCAGAACAGCTGCTGAATGCGAACGATAGCTGGTGCTGAACTGCGCGAGTGTATACACAACCGCATCGGGATCATGTTCGGCATGCTCAAGGACTGGCTAATTGTCGGGAGAACAGTCCCCCGGACTGTTTTCTGATCCTCCTCATACGTCGCAACCCGATACGGCAGATGCCCGAAGGTCATCCTCGCAGCAATCGCCCTCGCAGCAACCGTCATCTATTGGCTATGAATCCTGAGACTAACCCTCTGACGTGCCAGAGGTGAAGCTGGTGCGGCCGATGAACGGGGGCCGCTCATCGTTACCCAGGTGGCGTTCTGGCAGGCATGGGAAGCAAATCCGGCATATTCACGGGAAGCGATCAAGCGGGCTCAGGACGTGGAAATCCGGCTGAACCTGCTCGGCGTCCTGCCAACGAATAGTGAGCTGGAGCGCGGTGATTGAGGTATTATCCCTAAATAGACTGGGAATTTGTCGTTAAACCCCACTATCCAAAGGCTATACCTACAGGCGAATACCGGATGACTTCAAGGCCGCTGAATATGTTTCAGGTTAAAATGAAAGGGTTCAACCGCCTTCCGCCGTCAGAGCCTTTTCCAGTTCTGGCAGGAAGCGTGTCGTATAATCCTCACGAACCAGCGGGCCGATATGACGGTAGAGAACCCGGCCCTCCCCATCAATGATGAATGTTTCCGGAGGAGCGGTTACGCCCCAGTCAATTGCGGCACGGCCACGCGGGTCGGCGGCAATCGCCCTATAGGGGTTGTCGTCTTCAGCCAGAAAGGCAAGCGCATCGGTTTCACTGTCTTTCAGGTCCACACCATAAACCGGCAAGCGCTTTGACAGCTCCACCAGCGTCGGATGTTCGGCCCGGCAAGGCGGGCACCAGCTGGCCCAAAAGTTAACCAGCTTGACCCCCGGTTCACGCAGCATCTCATCCATCAGCTGTATATTGCCCGGCAAAGTCGTATCCGGCAGTGCCGGAGCATCACGCCCGATGAGAGTTGAAGGCAGTGCGGTCGGATCATCCCGGAGCATCCCCCATGCAAACAGCAGCGCCAGACCAAGAAAAACCAGCGGCGGTATCAGCATCATCGGTTTAATGCGCATCATGCTTCTCCTTCATGCTGCGTTCCTGCGCCTCCAATGCGCGACGGGCACGGGCGTTCCGGACGAGGCTTTGCCAGATGATCATGGTCAGAAGCAGCAGACTGACCCCATAGGCCGAGAATACCGTAACCGCATATTTACCAAGCTCAATCATCTCCGGCCCTCCCGTGCTTGCAAGGCGGCAGTCCGGCGGATGCGGATCTCAGTACGGGTCCGGATCAGCAGAAGGGTCAGGAACAGCAGGAAAAAACCGGTCATGGTCAGGTAAAGCGGATACCGATAGACAGCCGACATTCTTTCCCCCGGAGCAAGGGATAATGACGCCCCCTGATGCAGCCCCTGATTCCAGAAATTGACGGCATAGCGTGACAAAAATGCAAAGACTGACCCGACAAGGCATAACATACCGGTCAGATCAGCCGCACTGTCCGGGTTCTCAATCGCTTCCCAAAGCGCAATATAGCCGAGGTAGAACAGGAACAGGATCAAAAAACTGGTCAACCGCGGGTCCCATTCCCACCATGTCCCCCACATCGGCTGCCCCCAGATCGCCCCTGTCATCAGGGCAATAACCGTCATCGTGGCCCCTACCGGGGCTGCCGCTCTTGCCACCAATGCGCTGACATGATGGCGACGCACAACCCAGATGACCGAGGCAACCAGCATCACCAGCCAACAATTAATCGCGATCAGTGCAGCAGGAACATGCAGGAAGATGATCTTGACTGTTGCCCCCTGCTTGTAATCATCAGGGGTCAGGAACCCCCAGACCAGCCCGGTGATCGTACAGAAAGCCGCGCCTGCCGCAACCCATGGCAGGACTACGCCCGATAAGCGCATGAATTTGACGGGGTTGGCATATTCCCAGATCGACATTGGCCTGTCCTAGCGTGCAGCGGGGGCTGGTGAAGTCCTCAGCGAAGGTTGATACGCAATGCCGCCGCCGCTGCAAACGGAATCAGCGATAACGACAACAAGGTGATTGCGGCCAGAAAGACCAGCGGTATTGCCGGGTCGGCACCAATTGTCCCCCGACGTACGGATTCGGCACCGAAAATCAGTGTCGGAACATAAAGAGGCAGGACCAGCAGGGACAACAAAAGCCCCCCACGGCGCAGCCCAACGGTCAATGCAGCCCCGAAAGCCCCCAGCATGGATAATGCCGGAGTTCCGATCAGCAGGGACAGGACCATCCAGACCACAGCCTGAACAGGCAGATGCAGCAATATACCAAATACCGGTGCCGCCAGAACCAGCGGGAATCCGGTCGTTATCCAATGCGCCCCGGCCTTGGCGATAAGCGCCCCCTCCAGGGGCATGGGTGCCGTCACCAGCAAATCCAGCGACCCGTCTTCGAAATCCAGTGCAAAGATCCGGTCCAGAGACAGCAGGCAGGCAAGCAAAGCCCCGACCCAGAGGATCCCCGGCGCGATACGCGACAGCACTCCGCCATCCGGACCGACCCCAAAGGGCACCAACACACAGAGGATCAGAAAGAAGGCAAGCCCTAGCCCAAAGCCTCCCCCAGCACGGGTTGCCAGTTTCAGATCGCGTAATAACAGGGCAATCATGCGGTATATCCATGCATGGTATCAGGTTTGCTCATGCAAAGGCCTCGTTGAATCCGGCAGGGGTTGTTCCACCAGTTGCATATGGGCAGGCACGACAGGCAGACAGGTCCAGCACATCTGCTTCCGGCAGGGACAGGTCAATATGCGTCGCCATAAGCGCAGCCCCTCCTCGCCCGAGATGGGCACGTATCACATCGGCAAACAGGGCGACTGAACCGGCATCAAGCGAAACTGTCGGTTCATCCAGCACCCATACCGGTCGGGCGGTAACAAGAAGCCGGGCCAACCCTAGCCGCCGCTTCTGCCCGGCGGAAAGCGTACCGGCCAAGCGTTCGGAAAGATCGGCAAGATCCATCGCGGCAAGCGCAGGGACAATATCGGATTGCCCAAAGATAGCTGCCCAGAAACAAAGGTTTTCCGCCACGCTCAATGCCGATTTCAGCCCATCGGCATGGGCAGCATAAGCCACGGCTTCAGGTTCTGTTTCAATTATGCCTGTCACGGGCGGCTGCAAGCCCGCCACACAGCGCAGCAACGTGGTTTTCCCAATACCGTTTGGTCCGCGCAAGATCAGCGCCTGCCCCGGCTCCAGTGAAAAGGACACATTTTCAACCGCCCTTATTCCACCGCGAGCAACAGCAAGATCCCGAATGGTCAGCAAGCTCATACCGGCAGCAAGGCGCAGGCGACGCGCCTCCCTTCGGCCAGAAGCACGTTATAGCTGCGCGCAGCAGAGGGTGATGACATCGGCTCAACCATGAGCCCGAGCCTGTCCAGGGCCTCAGCCAGATCACGTGGCGGCATTGAGATATCGGCGCCCATGCCCAGAAACAGCACATCCACATGCCCCGCCAACCCCAGCAGCGCATCCCGGTCCGCAATTCCGGCCCATGGCATCACGCCAAAGACCGAGACCACGACCCCACCATTGCGGATCATCCCGCCAACCCGAAATAATCCGGGACCGTAACCATCTATGGGCAAAGCCCCTTGCGGATATTCGGCCTCGGACAGGTCCATCAGGGTGCTTCCGTGAACTGGTCAGGCAGCTCTTCGGGGTCTGGCTTTGACCAGTCACGTTTTACGCCCAGCCAAAGAACGATATTCTTGGCGACATAGATCGTGGAATAGGTTCCGACAAACACGCCCCAAAGCATCGCAAACACGAAGCCCCGGATCACATCACCACCCAGTATGAAAAGGGCCAGCAACGCAATTGCCGTCGTGACCGCCGTCATGATGGTCCGCGACAACGTTTCATTGACGGACAGGTTCATCACGTCAATCAGAACCATATTCTTGTATTTGATCAAATTCTCTCTCAGCCTGTCAAATACGACAACGGTATCGTTGATCGAATACCCGAGAATGGTCAGCAGTGCTGCGATGGTCGACAGATCAAAGCGAATTTGCAGCAGAGAGAAGATCCCCATGGTCAACAGAACATCGTGAACAATGGCCACAACACCACCAACAGCAAACTGCCATTCAAAGCGCATCCAGATATAAAGCAGAATCCCCATTGACGCCGCCAGAACGGCATAAGCCGCGGTCTTGATCAACTCCCCGGAAACTTTCGGACCAACCGATTCAACAGCGGCAAAGGTAACATTGGGATCAACCTCTTTCAACGCCGCCTCAACCCCGGCAATCTGTTCCGGGCTCATCGCTTCGGTGCCTTCGGTTGCACCGATGCGGACCTGGGCAACATGCTTGTCCTCACCGAAAGTCGGGTCGAACACTTCCGTGATCGAAATATCACCAACCCCTTCAATACCAGTCAGCGCATTACGGTATTCACCAACATCAAATGCCGTGGTGCTTTCCGTGCGGATCGTCGTACCGCCACGGAAATCAATCCCGAAATTCAGACCCATGGTCAGCAACAGGATGATGGATATTGTCATGAGCACCGCCGACAGCCCGAAAGTATACCGCTGCCAGCGGAAAAAGTTATACCGGGTTTCGTCAGGGACGAGTTTCAGACGAAATGCCATTATGTTCTCTCTCCCTTACAGAACCAGTTCTTTCGGCTTGCGCCATTCGTACCAGATTACGATCAGCAATCGTGTCAGGTAAATCGCGGTAAAAACCGAAGATACCAGACCGATGGTCAGTGTCACAGCAAATCCCTTTACCGGACCCGAACCGATGAAGAACATCACCAGACCGGCAATGAACGTGGTCAGGTTGGCGTCAATGATGGCCGACATTGCTTCCCGGAAACCCGTGTCAATCGACGTTGCCACCCGCCTGCCCCGCCGCAGTTCCTCGCGGATGCGTTCATAGATGATAACATTTGCATCGACCGCCGTACCAACCGTCAGCACGATCCCGGCAATCCCCGGCAGGGTCAGCGTCGCCCCGATAGCTGACATGAAAGCCAGAAGCAGGATCACATTTACAATTACCGCAATGGATGCAAACGCCCCGAAAACGCCATAGCTGGCAATAACGAACACCACGACACCGATAATGGCCACAACGGAAGCCGTCTTGCCGGCATCAATACTATCCTGACCCAGTTCCGGCCCGATGGTACGTTCCTCAAGGAATGTCAGTTCCGCCGGCAAGGCACCTGCACGCAGAAGAATGGCAAGCTGAGTCGATTCATCCACGCTCATCGCGCCTGATATCTGACCGGTTCCGGTGGTAATCGCATCACGGATCACCGGGGCAGAAATCACCTCATCATCCAGAACGATAGCAAAGGGCTGGCCAATATTGGTCGATGTATAGGCCCCAAACTTCCGTGCCCCCGATGGGTTGAAGGTAAAGTTCACGGCCGGCTGGTTATTCTGATCAAAACCCGGAACGGCATTGGTCAGTTCTTCCCCGGTGACAACAGGGCTGTCTTCAATGATGTAGTAAACGCCCTGCTCAGTCTGCGAAGGCAGCACGCTGTTACCCAGCCCGGCACGGGCATCAGGATCTGCCGTCCGTCCGACAACCGGATTGAAGGTCAGCTTCGCGGTCGTTCCGATCAGCGCCTTCAGTTCTGCCGCCGATCCGATACCGGGCACCTGAATCAGGATACGATCAGCACCCTGACGCTGGATCGTCGGCTCACGTGTGCCAACCTCATCAACACGACGGCGGACAATTTCCAGAGATTGCTGGATGGTACGTTCATCAGTTGCGGCCTTTTCAGCATCCGACAGCCTGACCGTCAGCGCATTACCCGAGGCAGACACGTCAATATCTGACTGCCCTGCTCCGGTCAGTGAAACAACAGGCGATGCCAGATCACGCGCAATTTCAACGGCACGGGCCATCTGATCCGGATTTTCTATCTCAACATGCAGTTCATCCTCAGGACCCGGAAGCCGGCGTACGGCACCGACAGTATCACGGTCATCGGCAAGCGCCCGGCGTAGTTCCGGCCAGAGCGAATCCATCCGGGATTTGTAAACATCCGCAACGTGAACCTCAGCCAGCAGATGTGCCCCACCACGCAGGTCAAGACCAAGATTGACAAGCCCACTTGGTAGCCAGCTGGGCCAGCCATCAATAGCTGCCTGCTGCTCTTCGGTAACAAAACCTGCCTTTTCCGAGGCAGCCAAGGCATCATTATGCGTCTCGACACGGGAATAAAACAGGTTTGGCATCGCCCATAACAGGCCAATTGCCACCACGCCCAGAATCAGGACGCGCTTCCAAAGCGGGATATCCAGCATATTGGCCGTGCCTTAGGAATTGGCGGCGACAGGAGTCACCTTGTTGATGACCTGTGAAATGGTGCCTCGAACAACACGAACTTTCACACCCTGAGCAATTTCGACAGTCACTTCTTCGTCCTTGACGTCTGTTACCTTGCCGATCAGCCCGCCCTGAGTAACAATCTGATCGCCACGCTTCAGTGCCGACACCATTTCACGATGCTCACGCACACGCTTTTGCTGCGGACGCAGGATCAGGAAATACATGATCACAAAGATCAGGATCAGCGGGATGAACTGGGCAATAGCGCCCGCACCACCAGCTCCACCAACAGATTGCGCAAAAGCAGGAGAAACGAACATCAGCGGTCCTTTCGGAAGGTCGGGTCTACAGGACAGGAACACAAAGCCCCCGGAGTTGCCGCGCAACCTAATCTTCGTCGCTGCCAATATCAAGAAATCCCGGTAATGACTTTCCCCGCCCTCACAAAGAGCAGCCCGTCCATTATCCATGCCTTTCATCCGGAGGTTCCGAACATATCACTGTACCAACGGCTATATTATCTCATCCGCTCCGGATGTCTGCCGACTCAAGCTGGACTCGCCCTGCTGGCTATGGCACGGCTGCCACGTTCAAGGAGACAGTCATGACCGACCGCAATCAGACGGAAATTGCCCGCCTCATCGATATCATGGCAGCCCTGCGCAATCCCGAAAGCGGTTGTCCGTGGGACATAGAACAGGACTTTGCCTCCATTGCCCCTTATACGATAGAAGAAGCATACGAGGTTGCGGATGCCATCACCCGCGAAGCCTGGGACGAGTTCCCCGGCGAACTTGGCGATCTTCTGCTACAGGTGGTTTTTCACGCCCAGATGGCCCGGGAAAAGGGCATGTTCGATTTTGCCGATGTCGCAGAGAAGATCTCGGACAAGCTGATTGCCCGCCATCCCCATATCTTTGGTGACGAAAGCCGCGACAAATCAGCCGCTCAGCAAATCAGGGATTGGGAAACCATCAAGGCGGCAGAGCGTGCCGCCAAGGCGGAAAAGGGTGTCTTAGATGGGGTTGCACAGGGACTGCCCGCATTGACACGTGCAATCAAGTTGCAGAACCGGGCGGCACGTGTTGGATTTGACTGGCCGGAACCCCGGCAGGTTCTGGACAAGGTCGCCGAAGAGGCCGCGGAACTGGCCGAAGCCCGTGCAAATGCCGATCACGCACATCTGACAGAGGAATTTGGTGACCTGCTCTTCGTCATGGCCAACCTTGCCCGCCATCTGGATATTGACCCGGAAGAAGCGCTGCGCCATGCCAATACAAAGTTCACGCGCCGGTTCAGTTTTATTGAAACCGAACTTTTCAAACGCGGCAGCACCCCCGCAGAATCGACGCTGGAAGAAATGGATACCCTTTGGGATGCCGCAAAGGCAGCAGAACGCAGATAATGGCTGGCCTGATGGCAGAGCACTGCAAAGAAAATACTATCCGACACATCTTAAGACACATCGGACAACATCCAGTCTGGGCGTCAAAAAATGGGCACGGACGACTGATCGGCAGAACCAAAGGCGGCATGAACACAAAACTGCATGCCATCTGTAACAGCCGGGGCCTACCGCTCAACCCCTTCGTCACCGGCAGCCCAGCGACTACATCGGCGTACGTGCATTGCTGAACAGTCTGCCGGATGTCAACTGGTTCAGAGAAACCTTGCAGGACAACCGTCAGATACGACAAACGACGGTACAAACGCTGCAACCTCATCGAAATCATGTTCGGTCAGCTCAAGGATTGGCGCCGAGTGGCAACCCGCTACGACCGTTGTCCCCAGGTCTTCCTCTCAGCCATCGCCCTTGCGGCAACCGTCATTTATTGGCTATGAACCCTGACCCTAGAGCGTGCTGCACGTATTGAGATTCATACTTCCTTTGGATGAGGCGCTGTGATTCCCTGTCTTTGAGGCAGATATTGGGGATCAACGATGGGTAAGCCGCATCCTATTGAACTTCGACAGCGTGTCGTGGATCATGTGTCCGAGGGCAACACGCACCGGTCAGCGGCGGCGCGTTTCAGGGTATCGGTCAAGTTCGTCAATGACATGGTTAAGCTTGCGAAGACGACCGGGGGCCTTCTTCCGAAGA
>JBKEAB010000128.1:0-2418 GCA_047971845.1 Paracoccus sp. (in: a-proteobacteria)
CCTCTTCGCCGGGATCGGCGGACTGCGGCGCGCGATGGAGGGCGCGGGCGGGCGCTGCATATTCACCTCGGAATGGGACAAATACGCCCAGCAGACCTAAATGGAGAACTTCCCCGACAACCGGCTACCGGTGGGCGATATCCGGGAGGTAGAGGCGGAGGATATCCACGCGCATGACGTGCTGGTCGCGGGCTTTCCCTGTCAGCCTTTCTCGATCGCCGGGGTGTCCAAGAAGAATGCGCTCGGCCGTGCGCATGGCTTTGACGATGAAACCCAAGGGACGCTGTTCGTCGACGTGCTGCGCATCCTCATGCACCACCGCCCTGCGGGTTTCATGCTGGAAAACGTCAAGAACCTGAAAAGCCACGACAAGGGCCGGACCTTCGAAGTGATCCGCCGCAAGCTGACGGAGGAGCTGGGTTACACGCTGGAAACCCGGATCATTGATGCCGGGCATTTCGTGCCGCAGCACCGCGAGCGGATCGTAATGGTCGGCTTCCGTGAAGCGACCGGATTCAGCTTCGATGATGTGCATCTCCCGGCTTACGGCACCAAACGGATGCGCCATATTCTGCACCCCGAAAATGGCACGGAACAGCCCGAGGGCCATTTCACCGTTGGGCCAGACGCCGTGGTCAGCGACAAATACACCCTGACCGACAAGCTCTGGGCCTATTTGCAAGGCTATGCCGCAAAGCATAAGGCCAGGGGAAATGGCTTCGGCTTTGGTATGGTGGACGGGGACAGCATCTCGCGCACGCTTTCGGCCCGCTATTACAAGGACGGCTCTGAAATCCTGGTCAGCCGGGGCGAAGGCAACAACCCGCGTCGCCTTACGCCGCGCGAATGTGCGCGCCTGATGGGCTATCCGGATGACTTCCGGATCCCGGTCTCGGATACGCAGGCCTACAAGCAGTTCGGAAACTCAGTCGCTGTGCCTGTCTTTGCCGAGGTGGCAAAGGTGATGGCTCCGCACATCCTCGCGCTCACGAGAGCTGAACTGCTCAAAAAAGTTGGCTGACGTTCACGACAACAAGACCCGAAGCCGCAACATGGCGGCGATCCGGGGGGCTGACACCAAACTGGAAATGCTGATCCGGCGCGGCCTTCATGCCCGTGGCTTCCGCTATCGGCTGCACGACCGGAAACTGCCCGGAAAGCCGGATATCGTGCTGCCAAGGCACCGTGCCGTGATCTTTGTGAATGGCTGCTTCTGGCATGGCCACGACTGCCCGCTCTTTCGATGGCCCGCAACGCGGCAGGAATTCTGGCGCACGAAAATTACCGGCAACATGGAGCGGGACGCGCGGAATATCGACATGCTGATCGCGTCGGGCTGGCGTGTCGCGGCAGTCTGGGAGTGCGCTCTGAAAGGGCGTGGCAGGCTGCCGCCAGAAGCAGTAATTGACTCCCTGGCCCGATGGATATGTTCTGGGGACCAAAGGCTGACTCTTGAAGGCCTGAACACGGAAACAGGCGATTTGAGTTGAGCGAGCAAGGTATTTTCGATTTTGAGGGTGAAGGCGGCGGTCAGGCCGGGCTTCTGACGGATCTTCTGAGCCGGGCTGAGCGGGTTCTGGTCAAGAAGCTTTCGAACAATGATCGGGACTGGGCGCGATATACCAACAAGCACCAGGCTGGGGTCTATATCCCGGCGGAACAGCGCGAGGGCGGGTTCTTTCCGCCGCTGGAGGTCAAGGCGCGCAAAGACCCGGATGCGGCCCCGATCCGGGAGGCCTGGTTCGATACGTTCTGGCCGCAGGCTTCGGGCGATGAGCAGGCCAAACGCACCAGGATCGTGCATTACACGAGCAAGGGCCCTGAGACGCATATGACGCGCCTGCCGAAAGAGTGCTTTGAGCAGCTTTCGCCAGCCTCTTTCCTCGTGATGGGGCAATATCGGCAGGGTGAAAACACCGCATACGAATGCCTGACCATCGATTCCGCCAGCGACGAAGCTGACCTGCTTCTCCTGCAACTCGACATCACGCCGGATTTCCTGATCGGTGAGTTTGAGCCTGCTGAGGTCCGGGCACGGGAACAGGACCGCGTGCTGGATTTTGCGGAAGAGCTGATCGCAGCATGGAAGGCAGGCACGATCGTCGAATTCGGCCGCTCTCGTGCGGCCATGCCTAAACCTCTGGAACTGGCCGGGCTGGCGCGCGCCCGCTACCTTGAAATCCACGGTCTGGACTGCCTCGATCCTTTTGCCATCGAGCGCCCCGGCGATGCGCTCCGCGAAATCAGCCGCAGCATTGAATGGGATATGTTCCGCGACTTCCAGCGCCGCGAGCGGGCGGTCGAATTGGTGCGCATCGTCCTTGGGGACGCACCACGTGATATGACCGTCGCGGAGATCATCCGGCAGCTGATCAACGAACTGCCCCGGATTGATGCGCTGATGCTGTCGGCCAGCCA
>JBKEAB010000129.1:0-31694 GCA_047971845.1 Paracoccus sp. (in: a-proteobacteria)
ACAATTCAGCCGTCGAAAGCTTCTTCAAATCGCTGAAGGCCAAACTGGTCTGGCGCCGCGACTGGCGAACCCGGCGCGAGGTCGAGATCGCCCTCTTCGAATACATCAACGGCTTCTATAACCCGCGCAGAAAACACTCGGCCCTCGGCTGGAAATCACCCGTGGCCTGCGAAAACAAGGCCGCATAACATGAGCACCCGACCAGAACAATTCCGGGACAGGGCCCTCGTAAGGCGTTCCTGCGCAAGTGGTGCCTCAAGCGCAAGGCCGTCGCCGACAGCCTCGAGGAAGCGGAAGACCGGATCTTCACCTTCATCCGCCTCGACCCGTCGCAATGGAAATCGGTACCGACGACCAACGCAATCGAGCGCCTGAACGAGGAGTTTCGACGTCGGATCAAAACCCGGACCGTGCTGCCCTGCGCCGAGACCGTGCCGATGCTGCTCTGGGCCTCCTGGCATCGGGCCAGATCCAGATGTGCAAGGTCGACGGCTGGGAAACCCTTTCACATTCACAGCCCCTCGAGCCAATGCCCCTTGACCTCGCCACCAGGGAATTCACACAGCGCTCGCAACATGACCGCACAGCGAAGATTACGATACTGATTATGTCCGGATGCTGGTCACCGGGGTCGAGTTCAAGGAGACACTGCGCCAGACCTGGATATGGTCGTGTGGCAAATTTTGGGCAAGCACTGGGACCTCTGGCAGCGAAATTAGGGCTTGCTGATACGCCGCTTTTCCCGCATGGATCACATATGACCATTCGGATTGTCCCTGTTGTCCGTTCCCGACGCCGCCAAGGCGCATGATCCCGTGTGTCCGGCGGTTATCCGGGCAATTCCCTGCATATTCTGAGGCCACTCATAACCGGAGCCTTCTCATGTCTGATTTTCCGCATGTCCTGCCAGCCTATACCCGCGCACCTATCGCCTTTGAGCGTGGCGAGGGTTCCTGGGCCATTGCGACGGATGGGACACGATATCTGGATCTCGGGGCTGGGATTGCGGTCAATGTGCTTGGTCATGCAAATCCTGATCTGGTTGCCGTATTGACCGAACAGGCGGGCAGGATCTGGCATGTTTCAAACCTATATACGATCCCGGAGCAGGAAAAGCTGGCTGACCTGCTGGTCGGGAACAGTTTTGCCGATACGGTCTTTTTCACCAATTCCGGGACCGAGGCGGCAGAGCTTGCGATCAAGATGGCCCGGAAATGCCAGGACCATGCAGGGCAGCCGGAACGGGTGGAAATCCTGACTTTCGAGGGAGCATTCCACGGCCGCTCGACAGGTGCCATTGCTGCGGCAGGTTCAGAAAAGATGATCAGGGGTTTTGGCCCGCTGATGCCAGGTTTCCGTCAGCTTCCCTTCGGGGATATGGCAGCACTGAAATCGGCAATCGGCGATCAGACCTGTGCCGTGATGATTGAGCCCATTCAGGGTGAGGGTGGTATCCGTCAGGTAGCGGATAACGATCTGCGTGAAATCCGTGAACTTTGCGAACAGACCGGTACATTGCTGATCCTGGATGAGGTGCAATCCGGGATGGGTCGTACCGGATGCCTGTTTGCCCATGAGTATTCCGGGATTGCCCCCGATATCATGATGATTGCCAAAGGTATTGGCGGGGGGTTTCCGCTTGGGGCTGTCCTTGCGACCAAAGCTGCTGCTGCGGGCATGATCGTCGGGACGCATGGCTCGACTTACGGTGGCAATCCGCTGGCCTGCGCAGTCGGGGCCCGCGTTATGGAAATTGTGGCTAATGATGACTTTCTGGCCGAGGTTATCCGCAAGAGCGGGCTATTGCGTCAGAAACTGGAAGGGCTGGTGAATTCATATACGGATATTTTCGAATCGACCCGTGGGGAGGGGCTGATGCTGGGTCTGAAATGCAGGATCGCCCCTGCCGATCTGGTCAAGGCCGGTTATGATCAGCAGATCCTGACGGTGGCGGCCGCTGATAATGTTCTGCGCTTGTTACCGCCGCTGAATATCAGTGATGAAGATATCGCCGAGGCGGTTAACCGGCTTGACAAGGCTGCGGAGGCGCTCAATGGCTGATTACGAGTTCAGGGCCGTGACGGGGAATGACCTGACCATGTTGTCGGGCTGGCTGAGCCAGTTGCAGGTCAGCCGCTGGTGGCCGGATGCCGGTGACCAGATTGTGCATATCCGCGATCATATCAGCGACCCGGCCATCACGCCGCTGATCGTCAGTCATGGTGACGATCCTGTGGCCTATGTTCAGCACTACCAGGCACGTCGCTGGCCGGCACCGCAATTCGGGCATCTTGCGCATGATACGGTCGGTCTCGACATGTTCAGTGGTCCGCTTGGATTCGGTCACGGCTCCAAATGGCTGCGTCAGATCGGGGATCAGCTTCTAGGACAGGTTTCGACGCTCGTACTCGATCCCAGCCCGAACAATGTTTCCGCCGTCCGTGCCTGTCGTAAGGCCGGTTTTGATGGTGATGTGATCCGGCCCGATGCAGAGGGAAAGCGGGTTCTGGTGATGACGCGACGACGATAGCTGCCCCTGTGGTTCCGAAACATTTCCGGGGAAATTACATGAGAACTGTGTCCCCTTGACCCCGTTACAACAAGCAGGCTTGCTGGCCAGATCAGCCGAGAGATATCCAGATGCAGCATTTTCTAGACATTCACACCACCCGGAAAGACGATCTTCGTGCGATTATCGACAGTGCCCATGCCATGAAGCAGGCCCGTGCCGATTATCCCAAGGGCACACCTGATGAGGATCAGCCACTGGCCGGACGCATGGTTGCGCTGATCTTTGAAAAACCTTCAACCCGGACACGGGTCAGCTTTGATGTGGGTGTGCGCCAGCTTGGTGGTCAGACCATGGTGCTGTCGGGTCGGGAGATGCAGCTCGGTCATGGTGAAACGATTGCCGACACGGCCCGTGTTCTCAGCCGTTATGTAGATCTGATCATGATCCGTACGTTTGAGGAAGCGACGCTTCACGAAATGGCCGAATATGCCACTGTGCCCGTGATCAACGGGCTGACCAACCGCACCCATCCCTGCCAGATCATGGCGGATGTGCTGACATATGAGGAGCATCGCGGCCCCATTGCCGGCAAGAAGGTGGTCTGGTCAGGCGATGGCAACAATGTCTGCGCCAGCTTCCTGCATGCCGCTGGCCAGTTCGGATTTGACTTTACCTTCACTGGTCCACAGCTGCTGGATCCGGAACAGGAATGGCTGGATTTCGCCCGGGATCAGGGCGTGCAGGCGCTGATTGAGCGAGACCCCCACAAGGCGGTTGAAGGGGCCGATCTGGTCGTGACCGATACATGGGTTTCCATGCATGATCCCGAATCGGCCAAGGAACGCCGTCACAACCAGTTGCGTGGCTATCAGGTCAACGAAGATCTGATGTCTCATGCCAAGCCTGATGCGCTGTTCATGCATTGCCTGCCTGCGCACCGCAATGATGAGGCGACAAGTGTAGTCATGGATGGCCCACACTCGGTGATCTTCGATGAGGCCGAGAACCGTCTTCACGCTCAGAAGGCAATCATGCGCTGGTGTCTGAATGTTTGATCATGACAGTTTAGCCGGTGGTGCAACCGCGATATTCTGTTGCGCCGGTTTCATCCAGTACGGTCAGCAGGATATCATCCGGGTCAAGCGGGAACGGCTTTCCTTCCGGGGTGATGAAATCAGCGCTTGCCCTAGATTTGTCCCCGGAAAATTCCGGGGTTGATACCCAGATACCCGGATTGCCACGATGTTCTATCGCTATTTCCGTGCTGGGGTGTGGCAGTGACAGGGTGACGGTCATGCCGTCTTTGATCTTGGTGATTTCACAGGCAGGGGGCAGGGTGCCCGGTTTGGGTTGGCGGGCAATAGCTTCGGTGATGGTGGGGTCAGTGGTGGCGGCCGGAGGTGGGGCAGCCAGAGTGAGGGCTGCCGGAACACAGATGTTTTCACATAATCCGAAGGTGATGTGCGTCGATATCATCCCAACCGGCTCCCCGTCAGTTTCCGGTGTCACGGTAAAGGGCAGAACCAGCCGGTCGTGATAGCCAAGTGTACGCAGCCCGAGTGATTCGATGACTTCGGGTGCGGGCCAATGAAATTCAACTGTTCCGATATTTGTGCCCTGCCATTCGAATTCCGGGGGCAGTCCGGCTTCACCGGGACTACGCCAGTAAGTTTTCCAGCCCGGTTTCAGAATCAACTCCAGTGCGCTGATGCGTTTACCGCCCTCTGTCCAGCCGGGCAGCAAGGTGGCTGACTGCAGGCCATCGGGTAGTCCGGTTGCCATTGCGATAGCCGGAAATGCAGTCAGAAAGATCAGGATCAGTGCGTTTTTCATGGTTATTAACCTAACCTGAGGCAGGTATGTTCCGAAATCACCTTTTCGGGACGGGGCTTGTACAATATCGTGTAAAGCCCGATCCTGTCAGGAGGAGTAACAGAGATGAACCCTGACAATGACCTGACCGGCAAGATCCTGATTGCCATGCCCGACATGGGTGATACGCGCTTTGCTCATTCTGTCGTATTGATCTGTGCTTATGCAGAAGATGGTGCCATGGGAATTGTCCTGAACAATCCGATGGAGGGCATGAAGTTCTCTGCCCTTCTGGAGATGATGGATATTGAAAGTGTGGCTGAGACGCCGGATCTGATCATTCGCATCGGCGGTCCGGTTGAGCCTGTCCGGGGGTTTGTCCTGCATCCGGCCCGTGAGTCCCGTCAGGATGGATCAATTGAGGTGGGATCCGGACTGGAGCTGACCACGACCCGCGATATCCTTCTGGAACTGGCCGGGGGGAGAGGTCCAGACAATGCCATGCTGGCATTGGGTTATGCCGGCTGGGGGCCGGGGCAGCTGGATAGTGAAATTAGGGCAAACGGCTGGTTGATAGGGGAGATGAATCCCGATTATGCCTTTGGTCCGCCGGGTGCGGTCTGGTTACAGGCGCTGAATGCACTTGGTATTGATCCGGTATTGCTTTCGGGTACGCCCGGACGGGCCTGACGCGGGGCAGCGGCACGTATCAGACGGTCGTTGATGGCTGCTCCCAATCCGTGATCCGGGACCGGTGCAATGGCTATTGGCCTGTCACTTGCATCGGCTTTATGCAGTAATCCGAACAGCTTTGCTGCGGCTTCGACCAGATCGCCGGATGGGGACAGGGATACGTCCCCCGTGATGGGGCCGAACCCGATCAGGAATTCGCCATCTTCTACACTGGTTGCGTTCAGGCGGACGGCGGCGGTGGGGGCGTAGTGGCTGGACAACATTCCGGGGGCGGCGGGACGATGTCCGGAGCTGGCTGCGGATGCTGGTGCCGTCAGAGAGTGATCGAGGCAGTTGCTGATGGTTTCGGCCGGAATTCCGCCCGGACGCAGCAGGATTGGGGTGTTATCCTGCCAGCCGATAATCGTTGATTCGACCCCTATGGAGCAAGGGCCGGCGTCAAGTATGGCGGCAGGCTGCCCGTTCAGCCCGTCCAGAACATGCCGGGCAGTGGTCGGGCTGATCCGGCCTGAAATATTTGCCGAAGGTGCGGCAACCACGCCTCCGAATGCGTGCAGCAAATCTTGTGAGACAGGGTGGGCAGGAACCCGGATTGCGATCGTATCCAGTCCGGCAGTGACCAGAGATGAGATCCGGGCATGATCATGACGAGGGATAACCAGTGTCAGGGGTCCCGGCCAGAAAGCCTCAGCCAGCCGCCTGGCATCAGGGCTGAATTTGCCGATACGTTCGGCCGTAGCCAGATCGGAGGCGTGAACGATCAGGGGATTGAAGCTGGGCCGGCCCTTGGCTGCATAAATTTCGGCAACGGCCCTGTCATTTCCGGCGTCGGCAGCCAGCCCGTATACGGTTTCCGTCGGCATCCCGACCAGTTGACCCTGTGTCAGAAGCATGGCGGCATAAGAAATATGTTCAGGGTCGGGGGTCAGAAGGTGGGTTTTGGCGGTCATTTGGGTCTGCTTTGCAAAGTTACGCAGGGTCGTATCACAGGATGGCTTGTCGGATGGCCTGCACCTTGTAATCTGGCAGGGTAAAACTTGCATAGACGCCGACCGCCGATACGGCAAGACGGCGAGGGAGTACCGATGACCTACCGCGCCCCCGTCAATCAGATTCGATTCATTCTCAATCATGTCATTCCGTTTGCCGATGTGACAGCTACCGATACTTTTGCCGAGGCTTCCGGTGATATGGTCGATGCGATCCTGACTGAGGCCGGGAAAATGACCTCTGAGGTGCTGGCCCCCCTGAATGAGTTCGGCGATCAGGTTCCGGCCCGGCTGGAAAACGGGGTGGTGCGGTCTTCCCCCGGTTATGATACGGGCTTTCGGGCCATCGCCGATGGTGGCTGGATCGGTCTGTCAGCCAATCCCGAATATGGAGGGGCCGGCCTGCCGCAAACTGTGAACATGGCTGTCAATGAAATGATGGCCGGGGCCTGTCTGGCATTGCAGTTGAACCCGTTGCTGACGCAAGGTCAGATTGAGGCGCTTGAACATCATGCCAGCGATGATCTGAAATCGTTGTATCTGCCCAAGCTGATCTCGGGCGAATGGAATGGTACGATGAACCTGACTGAACCGCAGGCAGGATCCGATGTCGGGGCCCTGAAAACGCGGGCGGAACCGAACGGAGATGGTACCTATTCGATTACTGGCCAGAAGATCTTCATTACTTGGGGTGACAGCGATGTGACCGGAAATACCTGTCATGCGGTTCTGGCGCGATTGCCGGACGGTGGAAAGGGGACCAGGGGAATCAGTCTGTTCATGGTTCCGAAGCTTCTGCCCGATGCCGATGGTAAGCCGGGTGTGGCTAATAATGTCAAGGTGGTCAGCCTTGAACACAAGATGGGTATTCACGGTAGCCCGACCTGTGTGCTGAGCTATGAGGGTGCGAAGGGCTGGCTGATCGGAAAGGAACATGGCGGTATGGCCGCCATGTTTACGATGATGAACAACGCACGTCTGGCCGTTGGTGTGCAAGGTGTTGGTGTGGCCGAAGCGGCCTTGCAGAAGGCCACCCGATATGCGGCTGAGCGTGAACAGTTCGGGCCGATCATCCGCCACGCCGATGTGCGCCGGATGCTGGCATGTTCGCGGGCGGAGGTCTTTGCCGCGCGGGCCATCTGCCTGGCTTGTGCCACGGCACTGGACATGGCACGTGCAACCGGATCTGAGGAATGGGCGGCACGGGCTGCCCTGCTGACACCAATTGCAAAGGCCTATGGGACCGATGTCGGGTGCCGCACGGCTGATACGGCGATGCAGGTTCATGGCGGCATGGGTTATATTGAAGAAACCGGTGCCTCACAATATTTCCGCGATGTTCGGATTACTCCGATCTATGAAGGTACGAACGGCATTCAGGCCATGGATCTGGTCGGACGCAAGATGATGGATGGTGGAACAGCGGCCCAGACCCTGCTGGAGGAAATCCTCGATGATGCCCGTGCCAACAGCCAGATTTGTCCAGAGCGGACCAAGGCCCTGTGGACGGCCGCACAGAACCTGTCCGAGGTGACAGCGAAGCTGACCGAGATGGGAATGGAAGACCGCTTTGCCGGAGCTGCCCCTTACCTGTCTGCCTTTGCCCGTGTGCTGGGGGGCTATTTCCATCTGAAGGCAGCGGTTGTCGGGGACGAAGATGACAAGTGTCTGGCCCGCATTTACTTCGACCGGATCCTGCCACGTCATCAGGCTGATCTGGCGGAAATTGATGCCGGTGCCGGGGACCTGAATGCGCTCAGTGATGCCGCACTTGGTCTGATGTGACAAGGGCAACCATTTACCATACTTGGGCAGAGCCTCCGGACTCAGGTGCAGCAATTGAAGTTGCCCCGGGCGTATTGTGGATGCGCTTGCCCCTGCCGATGAAGCTGGATCATGTGAATGTCTACGCTCTTGATGATGGTGATGGCTGGACCGTGGTTGATACCGGATTTGACAGTCGGAAAAGTCGGGAAACATGGCGGGCATTGCTGAACGGGCCCCTTGCCGGGAAACCGGTGCGGCGTGTTGTCGTGACCCATCATCATCCCGATCATGTCGGACTGGCGGGCTGGTTCATGGGGCAGGATGCGGTCTTGTGGATGACACGCACAGCATGGCTGATGGCACGAATGCTGGTGCTGGATGAACAGTCAGAGCCCTCGGCGGAAAGCATTGCCTTCTGGCGCATGGCCGGAATGCCACCGGAGATGCTGGCGCAGCGCGTGGCGGAGCGGCCGTTCAACTTTGCCGATACGGTCCATCCATTGCCTCTGGGTTATTCCCGGATTGAAGAGGGTGCTGTCATCTGTTTTGGTAACCGCCGCTGGCGTGTGGCCATCGGCAATGGTCATGCGCCCGAACATGCGACATTCTGGTCGCTGGATGATGATCTGGTTATCGGGGGTGATCAGCTTTTGCCGGGAATCTCTCCGAATTTGGGTGTGTATCCGACTGAACCGGATGCCAATCCGGTAGGAGAGTGGCTGGAAAGCTGTGATCGTCTTATTGCCATAGCCGATAATCGGCATCTGGTTCTGCCGGGGCACAAGTTGCCATTTAGCGGCTTGCCCATGCGGCTTGAACAGATGCGGGATAACCATGTGTCCGCATTGAACCGCGTGGCTGAGGCACTTGCCGGAACTTCTCTGACGGCGGTTGGTTGCTTTCCTGTCATCTTCAGACGTCCGATAGGGCCGGGTGAATTCGGTCTGGCCCTGGTTGAGGCGGTGGGGCATCTGAATTGCCTTGCCCGATCCGGACGTATCATCAAGGCCGGTCATGATGAACACGGTGGTGTGCTATGGCGTTCTGTTGCGTGACAGCGACCCTCCGATAGGCTAATGAAGTCGAAAATCTCAATCTTGAGGGACCCGTCATGGCAGAGAATGATACCACTGAATATCAACACGGCACGATGGATGTTCGTGAGCACCAGCGGATGTTTGCGGCGTTTATCCGCTTTTCGACCTGGTTTTGCATTCTTGCGGCCATCTTCCTGATATTCTTGGCACTGTCGAACGCCTGATGCTGCATCGGATTCTGATTGCGCTTGTGTTGCCAGTATTTCTGGCAGCCTGTGGCAGTGACAATAAATGGGCCAGTGACAAGGCGGTGCGGACAGCGCGTTATACCTCGAATGAACAACCTTCGGTTTCGCTTCTGACGGTTATCGGCCTGCCTCGTGGTGAAGGCGGTCATTCCGCATTGCTGGTCAATGGCAGCCAGCAGATCATCTTTGACCCGGCGGGCAGCTTTGTGCATCCACGTGCGCCGGAACGGTATGATGTGCTGTATGGCATCACTCCGCAAATGCGGAATGTCTATCTTGATTATCATGCGCGTGAAATGCCCGGAGAACGCTATTATGTTGCCGTCGATACCGTTCCGGTCAGCCGTGCGACGGCGGATGCCGTCATTCGTGCGGCAGAAGGTAACGGGGCCGTGAACAAGGCATTCTGTGCTGTCGGGACATCAACGGTATTGCGCCGGGTTCCAGAGTTCCGGAATGCTCCGGGCGGGTTCAGCCCGCTCAAGTTGCGGGCATGGTTCCAGACCCTGCCAAGGGTGCAGAGCACGGAATACCGTGACGGCGATCCACGGTTGAAACATGGTGATCTGCTGCGCATGAGCGATGGATCATTGCGGGCCTATGACAGATAAATCCCTACTGCCAATGCGATTGCCCCGGCGGTGATTGCGGCCAGAACATTGCGTGTGGCGATGCCGACAGCCAGTGTCGCCACACCTGCGGCAAGGCGTGTCGGGTCGGTGTGCCCTTCTGTCGCTGAGGGCCACAGAACCAGTGGTGCGGATAGCGCGGGCAGCACAGCCACAGCGGTATAGCGTAGCATCCTCAATACCCATTCCGGCATTGCGCGGTTTCCGATTGCGCCCAGAAAGCTGTAGCGTATCAGGAATGTACCGGCTCCGAGAATGAGGATGATCAGCCAGATCTCGGTTGTGCTGTAAGACATTATCGGTCCTTCCTGCGTTGCATCAGGGTTTCCGCACCAGCCCCGGCAAGCATGGCCCAGAATGCAGCGATCATCGTGCCGACTCCGGCAGGCAGTTCTGCCAGTACAAGTGACAGAATAACGGCTATGGTTGCTGCTGTGACGTGGGGCAGGGTCCGCAATGCTGGGGCGATCATGGCAAGGAAGGTGATTGGAACGGCGAAATCCAATGGGATGCTGTCGGGAATGGCCCGGCCGACGGTCGCACCGATAAAAGAGAAGACCGTCCAGAAGCCACACATGACCAGGGCCGTTCCGGCAAAATAGCCAAGACGTTGGCCCATGCTCAGCGTTGGGGCGTTCTGGAACTGCCCGATGGACAGGACATAGGTCTGGTCAATCAGTGAATAGGCGACGGCAGCCCGTGCCGGTTGTGATGCCTCACCCAGCCAGGGAACCATGGATGCCGAATACATCGCCATGCGCAGGTTGACAGCCAGCGAAGACAGAATGACCAGCCAGACCGGTGCATTATCGGTCATCAGCTGAACGGCTGTAAACTGCGATGCCCCTGCCAGAACCAGCACTGTAAAGCCCATGACCTGCGCAAGATCGAAACCTGCGGCTGTGGCCACTACGCCGAACAGCAATCCAAAGGGAATTATGACCAGCAGCAAGGGGGCGGACTGAAAAGCTCCGTGCCGCAGGCTTTGCATGGGGGTCCGGACCAGAGCGCGGGTGCGGGCGGTCTCAAACGCGGTGATGCGGCGGGAAGATGAAAGTTTGGCGGACATGTCAGCAACGCAGGTTACAGAAGCTGGCCGCACCATATAGGTCCGCAACATGAATGCAAGACAAGCAGGCATGCGGTTGCGATCATCATCAGTCGTCTTGTCCGAACAGTCCTGCCGCACGGGCCAGCAGCATGAAAGCACGGGCTGAACGGGTATCTGCCAGCCATATGATCTGTTCATCATCCAGTTTGGGCATCAGTACTGTAGTGCTGCGGTCGAACAGGCGTAGAAAATGGTGAACGGCATCGCGGAATACGTCGTCCCCAACCATGGCTGCCGAGGCCATTTCAACGCTTTCGGGATTGCGGATTGTGCCAACCTCGGTAACAGCCTGTCCACGCTGCCCTTCGGCAAAGCGGCGCCAGGCTGCGGGGGTGGCCGGGTCAGGGGTGAGCTCGTCCGTGAAGATGCCACGTTTGGCCAGCAAGGTGACGACATCCTGGGCACTGCGGATCAGGCGGGCATGATCAGGGTCGAGAAGAGCCTCCCGCAGGGCTTGAACTGCTTGCTGATCGTCCGGACCATCGGGAAAGTTCAGGGCACGGATAATCGTATCGGGCGTTGGTCTGACTTGTTCTGACATCTCCAGGTCAGGATGAGCCTGTCGCGGGTTGTTTCCTGCTGGTTGTCCCGCGCGCCGATCAGGCGGTGGCGGTATGGCGACGTCCGCTTTTTGTGTGCCGGCACCGGTCGTTCCGGCAGGCTGTCCTGCCGTGCCGGGGGTAGGGCGGGATGACATCGGCGGTGGCTCTGTACGCAGGATATTGTAATCAAGCGTGGCCCGCAGGGCATCGGCTTCAGCTTTCAGGGTGTCGATGGTCCGGGCAAGGTATACAGCAATCCAGATCAGACCCAGTGGCATCAGCGCTGCAACGACCGAGACCCAAAGCGCGGCTCCCGTGGCCGTTTCATTCGCTGTTATCCAGAAGACCAGCAGCATGACCAGCCACAGTACCGTCAGGACAGCACCAATGATCATTGCACGGCCGCCAGCGTTGCTGTTGCCCCGCTGGTCAATCATTACTTGAACCGAACAGCCAGAATTTCATAACTGCGCAGCCCACCTGGTGTTTGCACCTCAACCGAGTCACCTTCCTCCTTGCCGATCAGTGTGCGTGCCAGCGGTGAACGCATGTTCAGCAGGCCTCTTTCCAGGTTTGCCTCATGCTCACCGACAATCTGATAGGTCTTTTTTTCGTCGGTATCTTCATCCAGCAGTTCGACAGTGGCACCAAACTTGATGCTTCCGGACAGCTTTGACGGGTCTATGACCTCTGTCCGGGACAAGACGATTTCCAATTCCTTGATGCGTCCCTCGATGAAGCTCTGCTTTTCTCGGGCGGAATGATATTCAGCGTTTTCCGACAGGTCGCCATGCGCACGTGCTTCGGCGATGGCGGCGATGATAGCGGGGCGCTCCGTGCCCTTCAGATCGCGCAACTCGGCATCAAGCTGTTCATATCCGGCGCGGGTCATCGGGATCTTTTCCATGGTCTTCTCTTGCCTTGCTTATCCTGCACGGATGATCCGTGCGTATGTGTCGGACAACGCCCCAGCCAAGAAAATGGCCGGGGCGTACGATTCCGTCGATACCAGCGTTCCCTGATCCGGGACATTATTGCAAGCCATCGGCTATGAATTCGGCAATGCATTGCGCAGAGAGGTTGCTTCCCGGGCGGTTTAACCTTGCAATTGCAAATAATACGTTAATGTGAACGACATCGTTGCGTAACAATTGCCCGCCGTGCTTCCTGAGGCTAGGAAGGATATGTTACTGCAAGCGGAGGCCAGCAATGACCGATCAGGACAACAACGTTGAACGCGAATCGATGGATTTCGACGTCGTTATCGTCGGTGGTGGTCCGGCCGGGCTTTCAGCGGCGATCCGGCTGAAGCAGCAAAATGAGAGCCTGAATGTCGTGATTCTGGAAAAGGGTTCCGAGATCGGGGCACATATCCTGTCAGGAGCGGTGCTGGATACGACCGGGCTTGATGTTCTGATTCCGGACTGGCGTGACAAGGATGCACCGATCAGTCAGGAAGTTGTGCGGGATAACTTTTATATGCTGGGTGAGGCCGGACAGGTCCGGGTCCCGAACTGGCCGATGCCGCCCCTGATGTCGAACCATGGGAAATACATTGTGTCCATGGGGAATGTCTGCCGCTGGCTGGCAGAACAGGCTGAGGAGATGGGTGTTGAGATTTTCCCTGGCATGGCATGTTCGCAGCTGGTCTGGGACGGTGAACGTGTGGTCGGTGTTGTCGCTGGTGAAATGGGGCTGGAAGCCGATGGTACACCCGGGCCGCAATATGAACCGGGAATGGAGTTGTGCGGCAAATACGTTATGCTGGCCGAAGGTGTGCGTGGATCGCTGTCCCGGGAGGTGATCGAACATTTCCGCCTGTCAGACGGGCATGAGCCGCAGAAATTCGGTATCGGCATGAAGGAAATCTGGGAAATTGACCCGGAGAAATTCAAGGCAGGAACCGTGACCCATACGATGGGCTGGCCATTGGGCAAGAATGCAGGCGGCGGCAGCTTTATCTATCATCTCGAAAACAATCAGGTGCTGATCGGGTTTGTCGTTCACCTGAATTATGAGAACCCGTATCTTTATCCGTATATGGAATTCCAGCGTTTCAAGCATCACCCGATGGTGGCCGAATTACTGGAGGGCGGGAAACGTGTGGCTTACGGTGCCCGCGCCATCAGTGAAGGAGGCTGGCAGTCCATTCCGAAACTGACATTCCCCGGTGGCGTTTTGCTGGGGTGCTCAGCAGGGTTGGTGAATGTGCCGCGCATCAAGGGCAACCACAATGCCATGTTGTCAGGGATTGCAGCAGCCGATGCGGCTGCGGTTGCCATCGCCGAAGGTCGTGAGGGCGATGAACTGGATGCATATGAAAATGATCTGCGGTCGGGGCTGATCGCGAAGGATCTGAAGCGCGTGCGTAACGTCAAGCCGATCTGGTCCAGGCTGGGTCTTTCGGCGTCACTGATGCTTGGGGGGGCCGACATGTGGGTGGCGAACCTGACCGGCTGGAACCCGCTGGGAACGTGGAAGCACGGTAAAACGGATGCAGCAGCTACCGGGAAAGCCAGCGACTTCAAGGAAATCGAATATCCGAAGCCGGATGGTAAGCTCAGCTTCGATCGTCTGACAAATGTCAGCTTCAGTTTCACTAATCACGAGGAAAGTCAGCCTTCGCATCTGCGGCTGAAGGATGCCTCAATTCCGATTGCGGTTAACCTGCCCGAATATGCCGAACCTGCGCAGCGTTATTGCCCGGCCGGTGTCTATGAAGTGATCAATGGAGACGACGGGCCGCGCTTCCAGATTAATTTTCAGAACTGTGTTCACTGCAAGACCTGTGATATCAAGGACCCGTCGCAGAATATCGTCTGGACGACACCGCAAGGGGGCGATGGTCCGAACTATCCGAATATGTGACGCTGCTCCGCCTATTGCCGTAGAAGGTGGCGTTGCGTGTTGAGTATAGCGCGGATAGGGTCATGCCGTTACGGATTATGGGACTCGCGTTGATGAAACTTATGCATTTGCTGGCTGTCGCCTGTCTTATTGCCCTGCCAGTCGCCGGGCCGGCCGCTTCGCAGGATGCAGCGCCCCCCCCGCCGCCACGTCCGGACGATCTTCCCGAAACCTCATCAGAACCGTTGATTCGGGATCTGGCCGGCCCCTATCTGGCTGCCCGGACCGCTGCGATGGAAAATGATTTTACGGCAGCGGCGGAATATTATCTGCGGGCGCGGAATCAGGATCCGAAATCGGCCTATCTTAATGACAGTGCACTGGTTGCGTTGCTGGCCTCGGGGCAGATTGACCGTGCTGTGGATCTGACCAACGCCTTGGAAGACAAAAGCTCGCGTCTTGTTGAACTGGTTGAACGAGCCCGTGCTGCGCAGACCCAGGACTGGAATGGGTTACTGGCCTTACTGGATGATGATAGCGCGGTCAGTTCCGATGGTTCGGAACGGCTTCTGGACGGAATGCTGCGGGCCTGGGCTCTGCTCGGGGCGGGAAATGCGTCAGAGGCAGATGCCGCATTCGAAAGTATCCGCAAGATTCCGGGCACTGCGGGGCTGGTTGATTATCATACCGCGCTGGCCAAGGCGCTTGTCGGAGATTTTGAGACCGCAGCAAAGTTGCTGGAAAGTGACGCGCCTGAACAAAATATCATGGCTGCCATTGTCGAGGCTCAGGTTCTGGCCCAGCTTGACCGGAACGATGATGCTATTGCAATTCTGGATCAGCTGGAAGGCATCGGAATTGACGGAACTGCTGAGGAACTTGCCGCGAAGCTGCGTGCTGGGGAAGCGGTGCCATTTGACGTTGTTGAGGATCCCCGTGATGGGATTGCCCAAGTCTTCCTGACCTTTGCAACGCTTCTGGCTAATGATGTTGATCCGAACCCACTATCCCTGATCCATGCCCGTCTGGCAAGTTATATCAGTCCAGACATGGCGGATGCCCGGCTGATGGCTGCACAGATGTTGCAGGCCCTGGGACAGTATGATGCCGCCGAGATCGAATTTGACGCTCTGCGCGAAAAAGGACAGATGCGTCCGATGGCAGAGCTGATGCGTATTGATGCCTTGGCCCGTGCCGACCGTATTCCGGCCGCCGAAAAAGCTGGGCGTGCCTTGGTTGATGCCCATCCTGAACTGGCTGAAAGCTGGATTGCGCTTGGTGATTTGCTGCGTCAGCAGGACAAATGGAAAGAAGCCGTATCCGCTTATGACAAGGCGCTGGTACTGATTGATCCGGCAGATGAGGATGCGGTCTGGTTTCCGCTTTACGCCCGCGCGATTGCACTGGAACGGCAAGGCAGGTTTGATCTGGCAGAGGCGGATCTGAAAACGGCGTTGAAGCTGCAGCCCGACAATGCGCAGATGCTGAACTATCTGGGTTATTCCTATGTTGATCGTGGCGAAAATATGGACGAGGCGCTGGAACTGATCCAGCGTGCGGTCGAACTGTCGTCAGGCGATGGATATATCCTCGATTCTCTGGGGTGGGTGCTGTACCGGCTGGGCCGTTATGACGAAGCTGTCAGGCCGCAGGAACGCGCGGTCGAGGAAATGAGCAATGATCCCCTCGTCAATGACCACCTAGGGGATATCTACTGGAAGGTCGGGCGTGAGCGTGAGGCTGAAATCCAGTGGAAGCGGGCGCTCAGCCTAGGTCCTGAAACGGAGGAAGAAGCCTACCGTATCCGTGCCAAACTGGACCGGGGGTTGGACAAGGTTCTGGCAGAAGAAGAGGCAAATGGTGGCAGGCTGCCTCTGCCACCACCACCCGAGGAAGAAGATCCGGTTTCCGATGAAGATATACCACTCGAAGAATGATGCCGGATGAATTTGCACCGGCCAAGCTGAATCTGACCCTGCATGTCACCGGGCAGCGTCAGGATGGCTATCACGTGCTGGATTCACTGGTGGTCTTTGTCGCGGTTGGCGATCGGATCAGGTTTGGTCCGGGTCCGTTGTCGCTGCGGATTGAAGGTCCCTTTACTGCTGATCTTGAGGTTGATGATGATAATCTGTGCCTGCGTGCCGCCCGGCTGGCCGGGCTTGATGCCGCGATGGTGCTGACCAAGAACCTGCCGGTTTCATCGGGCATTGGGGGCGGATCCGCAGATGCGGCAGCAGTTTTGCGTGCGGCGGAACGGATGGGACTTTCCGTGCCCGATATGCCCGAACATCTGGGTGCGGACGTGCCGGTCTGCCTGTCTTTACGTACGGCCCGGATGCGTGGTGTGGGGGAAGTTCTGGAACCGATAACCGCAATTCCTGACCTGCATCTTGTTCTGATCAATCCGGGGCATGCCATTGCCACTCCTGAGGTTTTCAGGGCTTTGGTTCAGAAAGACAACCCGCCCATGCCGCCAGTTCCCGAACATTCTGGGCTGGATGAACTGGTGGAATATCTGTGTCAGTGCCGCAATGACCTGCAGGTTCCGGCCATCGGGCTTTGTCCGCAGATAGGACAGGTTTTACGTGCCCTGGAAGACGAAGGAGCACTGCTGGCGCGCATGTCGGGTTCGGGTGCCACCTGCTTTGGAATATTTGCTGATGCCGCTGCGGCCGGTCTGGCTGCGTACCGGATTGGCACCGAACACGAAGGCTGGTGGATTACCGCAACGGGAATTGCTGCCCCGTCTGTATCAGTCTAAAATGATGGGGGAGGTGCTGACATGCTGAGACTTGGTGTCAACATTGATCATGTGGCAACGGTTCGGAATGCGCGGGGAACGCCATGGCCCGATCCGCTGCGTGCTGCAGAAATGGCCGAGAATGCCGGCGCTGATGGTATTACAGCCCATTTGCGTGAGGATCGCCGGCATATCTCGGATGCGGATATTGATGCATTAATGGCTGGGTTGCGTCTGCCGCTGAACCTTGAAATGGCTGCAACTGCCGAAATGCAGACCATTGCCCTGCGTCATAAACCTCATGCCATTTGTCTGGTTCCGGAAAAGCGAGAAGAGCGTACGACCGAAGGTGGTCTGGATGTGGCAGGCAATGATAATGCGCTTGCCCGTTATATCACGCCCCTGCGTGACGCCGGATGCCGGGTTTCATTATTTATCGGGCATGAATCTAGGCAGATCCGTGCTGCGGCAAAAATCGGTGCAGCCGTGGTTGAATTGCATACCGGTGCCTATTGCGATTTTGACACCGAAGGGCGTGTTGCCGAGCGTGATGCAGAACTGGCAGCATTGCGTGATGGAGCAGCTCTGGCTCATTCCCTAGGGCTTGAGGTTCATGCCGGCCATGGCCTGACTTTTGATACCGTTAGTCCGATAGCGGCCATTCCCGAGATACGCGAATTGAATATCGGTCATTTCCTGATTGCGGAATCGATCTTTATTGGCCTCGATGGTGCCATTGGTGAAATGCGACGACGCATGGATGAAGTGCGGATACCCCCAGTTCCGGGAAGTAATTAACTGAAATTGATATTCTGCCTTATCCGAAGGCTGTCAGGGATATGAGATATAGTGACATGATACTGGGCATCGGGACTGATCTGGCGAATATTGAACGCATTCAGGGGGTCCTTGACCGTCATGGGGATCGTTTTCGCAACCGTGTCTTTACGGATCGTGAACTGGCCAAGGCTACCCGCCGGCAGGATGAGGCCGGGACCCTGGCCAAGCGGTGGGCAGCGAAGGAAGCTTGTTCCAAAGCGCTTGGTACAGGGCTGGCCATGGGGGTCAGCTGGCGCGACATGTCGGTGTCCAACCTTGCGACCGGGCAACCCGTCATGCTTCTGACGGGCTGGGCTGCGGAACGGCTGGCGGAAATGACCCCGCCCGGATATTCGGCACAGGTTCATGTGACGTTGACGGACGATCATCCATGGGCACAGGCTTTCGTCGTGATAGAAGCTGTGCCCGAAGTGACCTGATATATCTTGTATGAACACCGGATCCGGTCATCCGGATACATGGCCCACACGGCTAATTCTTACCCGTATCCGTCTGGTGTGCGGCCTTGATCAGTTCTGTCTTCGAGGCTGTGAAATTTGTTTTGATCCACAACTCTTCTGCCGCTTTCAGGCCGCGTCCAATCGCAGGTCCGGTCAATTCCGGCATGAGATCGGCAGCCGAAACCGGCAAGGGAGAGGTGGAGGCATGTAAAGTGTGCTTTGGCCAGTCTGGCTTGACCGGCCAATCTGAAGCCAACCGGATCAGAGCGACATCGCGGGCGATCTCTGCCCCGTTATGGAAGGCGATCTCTGCCAGTGTTTCTTCCTGTGCCGGATTCAGCCGTGAAAGATACGTGGCCTCATTACGCGACAGACGCAATCTGTCAGACAAATTACTGGATGTCATGACAGCAAGGCGGCGGCGCCAGTCGGGTGATATGGCGTATCCGGTTTCCGCAGTGATCAGCGCGGGCAGCCGGGATGGGTCCGCATCAGGCAGGATCCGGACCAGAACACCGGTATCCTGCATCAGCCTGATCGCAGGTGCGGGATTGGGTGCGGTAAGCAACTTGCGCAATTCAGCCCCGATACGTTCAGCGGAAACCCGGTCCAGCCCCCGATATTCGGAGTGGATTGCCCTGATCGCATCTGGGTCGGAATGTTTCCCATACCAAGCCAGAAAGCGAAAAAACCGCAAGATACGCAGGTAATCTTCCCGGATTCGGGTAGTCGGATTGCCGACAAAACGTAACTTGCGCTGATTCAGGTCGGACCATCCGCCAATCGGGTCGATAACCTTGCCATCGGTAGTCGCATAAAGTGCATTCATGGTAAAATCGCGACGTGCGGCGTCGTCTTCGATTCGATCGGAAAAGGCGACAATGGCTCTGCGACCATCAGTTTCGATGTCACGGCGAAAAGTCGTCACTTCAAACGGGGTGCCATTGACGATGACTGTGACGGTACCGTGCTCAATCCCGGTCGGGATTGCTTTCAGTCCGGCACTCTGGACAAGATTGAGCACGTTTTGCGGATGAGCGTCGGTGGCAATGTCCACGTCGCCTGTAGGTTTGCCCAGAACGGCATTGCGTATCGCACCACCAACAATGAATGTGCGATATCCGGCATTATCCAGCACCATCATTACGTTATGCAGGGCAGGGTCGGTCAGGAAGGGGGCATCAATTTTCATGCCGATAACCTTTCGGCCAGACCCAGAAGGATACGGGCCGTTGCACCCCATAGATAGTATGGGCCGTAGGGAGCAACCCGGTAAGAACGCCATTCACCGCGCCAGATCCGCCCTTCCAGTCGATAGTTTGCCGGATTGGATATGTGGGTGAAGGGCAGCGTAAAGACTTCGGCGACCTCACCGGGTTCCGGCAACGGGGTGAAGGGGCCACGGATTATGGCAATGACCGGCGTAATACAGAACTGTGTGACAGTCCGATGTGGGGGCAGGGCACCGATAATATCAAGTTGTTCGGGCTGCAGGTTAATTTCCTCATGCGCTTCGCGCAGGGCAGCGGCCGTTACATCGGCATCTCCGGGATCGACCTTGCCACCGGGCAGGGCGATTTGTCCGGGGTGATGACGCATTGTTGCTGCGCGCTTGGTCAGGTAAAGCCGTCCGTCATTTTCGTGGAAAGCAACAAGAACCCCGGCCTGACGCAGGGGAACATCCGGGGGAATAATGCCGGGATTGGTATCGAAATCCGAACTGGGGCCGGACGGAACATGTAATGCGTTGCGCAGCCGTGCGATCAGTATATCGCCTGAAGACGCGGGTGCCACATTGTCATGTAACCCCCAAAGGTTGGCCGGATTGGGTCCGGCAAAGGATATCATTCTGCTGCTTCGCCCTGTGGCAGAAGCTTACCATCGGCATCAATAGTTGCCTCGAACCCAAGTGATTGAGGGTTGAATTCATAATGCGCCCCACAGAACTGACAATCGGCGGTAACACGACCATTTGATGTCGTCATATGTCCGATGTCCTTTTGTGAATAGATCGATAACGTGCCCCGGACCTTTTCTGCGCTGCAGGAACAGCCGAACTCGACCTGTTGCGGGTCGAATATCCGCGGGTCTTCTTCGTGGAACAGTCGTACCAGAAGATCGGTTGGGGCAAGGGCGGGGCCGATCAGCTCCATCTCCTCGACCGTGTACAGCAGATGATTGGCGCGGTTCCAGTCTTCGGATTGCGTACCTTGAAGTATATCGGCAGCCTCGATCAGGCCACTTTCGCTTGCACTGTCCCCGGATGACTGCATAGGCAGGGTTTGCAGCATTATGCTGCCTGCCCGCCATCCCTGTGCCCGTCCGGGTATGACCGACTGACCATAGGACAGGGTGAAACTGGTTGGTAACTGTTCGGATTGTGCGAAATAAGTGCCCGCACAGGCTGACAGGGACCCACCAGCCAGTGGTGTAATACCCTGATAGGGCTGTGTGCCTGTGCCCTGATCTATCAGGATGGCAAAATAGCCTTCGCCAATCTGATCAAAATGCGCGGCATCAGTCAGCGTGTCCTTGTCAAAGCTTGCCCATGCGCGGATACGGGCCGGACCGTCTTCACGCTCGGGCGCATAATAATCTGCTGCGATTGTACGGATAGCTCCCTTCCCGCGGACCTGTAAGGACAGTTTCCAGCGAAGCTTGATAGTTGGTCCGATGAGTGCGGTCAGCAATGCAAGCTCTGCCACGGCTGCGGCAACCGGGGTTGGATAATCGTGGCGCGACATGATATGGTCCAGAACGCCGTCAAGCCGGGCCACCCGGCCGCGGATTGACGAGCGGTCAAGCTGGAATGGCAGGACGGTATCGTCCCACGCGATCTGATTGATCTTTGTCATGGTGATCCCCTGGAATGTCTGGCGCCAATGGCGCGTGTCAGGCACCAATATAGGACGCGGAGCGGTGATCCCAAGAGGCATTGTTCAACCGTTGCCCCCGGGCTGCCGGATATCAGTGACCTGTATTCAGTTACTGATATCCCCGGACCAGTGCTGCCGATAACAACGCCCAGCCATCCACGACGACAAAGAAGGCCAGTTTGAACGGCAGGGCGACGATGGCAGGAGGGACCATCATCATGCCCATGGCCATCAACACGGCCGAGACGACGAGATCAATGACCAGAAAGGGCAGCGCGACCAGAAAGCCGATCTCGAATGCACGCTGGAGTTCTGACAGCATGAATGACGGAATTAGCAACTGAAGCCCGTTATCCCCTGTACTGACAGGGGTAAGTGTGCGCATCTGATCAAGGATGGCCGGGCTGGTCCTTGCGGACATGAACCGTTCAAAAGGGATGATAGCCCGTGAGATGGCTTCGACGATACCGATCTGTCCGGATTGCAATGGTGGTCCGGCTGTAGTCCACGCATCTTTCAGGACCGGGTCCATGACGAACCAGGTAAGAAAAAGTGCTAGGCTGATAATCAGCATATTGGGTGGTGATTGCTGAAGCCCGAGCGATTGTCGCAAAATCGACAGAACCGTGACCATGAAGGGAAAACATGTTACGGTAATCGCGATGGCAGGTGCCAGGGAAAGAACTGTCAGTCCCAGAAGCAACAGGATGGAGCTCTGGCCGAGTCCTCCGGCTGGCCCTGTAGTGGTCTGTATGCTTCCGGCCTGTGCGACATTCCCGATAGCGGCTGAGATGGTGGCATCAATATCCTGGATCGTATTCCCCATACCTGGCGCAATCGCCGGTATTTCACCCGGATTTTCCGTCAGACCTTGTGCAAATGCGATGGTCGGAGTGAGCATTGCGATTATGACGAAGGACCTCCTCAGCCATTGCAGCCGATCAGATGCGTGTCGTCTCATACGGCTTCAGTCCCGGAACGCGTTATACGCAGCATGAGGCGATCACTGTCGCTTTCGTCCACTTCCAGTTCACCATAGGCAATGACATGGTCACCTACGCAAACCTCAACATTGTCATTTACGCCCTGATCCAATTGCAGGACATCGTTTTCCTTCAGTGCCGACAGTTCGGCAACGGTCATGCGGCGGCGACCGATCCGGATTGAAATTTCTACAGGGATATGATCGGTTGGGAGTGTTGAGTGCAGGTCCATCTATTGCTCCTTGCTGGACGACATGTCAGCCAGAATTTCCGTGATCTGATTGGTTATTTCCGCCGGATCTATGGAAATCCGGCCTCCATCGAAGGTGATTTCCGTTTCGGTTCCGGGTAAAATCGTCACACCGGTCAGGCTCATGGCTGCAACCTGATCAGTCAGCTGTTCGATCAGATCCATCCCGGCGGAAATCCTGCAGGTTGAATTGATTCCGGACAGGCACAGACGTTCCAGCTCAGCCAGGATGGTCGTTGTCAGGCGTTCGGATGTGTCCTGAGAAAGCTTTCCTGCTATGGCTTGCAGTATGGGTTTGATCTGTTCCAGCATGTTATGGATTGCCGCCTGTCGGATATCATCATGTCCACTGGCTGTGTCACAGGCCTGCTTCAATGCCTCTGCCAGCCTGCCCAGAGAGGTGTCCTGGCCCAGTTTCCGGCCTTCTTCATATCCACGCCTATACTCGGCATTCAGTTCGGCCGTCGTGTGTCTCATGCCATGTGGCAGGGAAGGAGAGGCGAAGTTTTCAAGGATGATACAGGAGCTCATGTCGTGGTCCTCTTATCTTCACCGATCCAGCCATTCAGCAAGCGTGCGGTTTCATCCTGTCGTTCATGCATGAGTTGTTTCAGCCGGGAAACAGGGTCAGCCGTGATTTGGTCGGGCATGTCGATTTCATATTCGGCGGCTGTGGTTGGAGGTGTGGGGGTTATGGATGTTTCCAGATTGCCGGTGGGGTGCTCGCCCGGAGCAGATGCCGGCAGGGCGGTGTCATCAAGGCGGGCCCCGGCTTTTCCGGGACTGGACCTGCTGCGCAATCCTCGCATGGTCAGACCCAGTGCAATTGTTGCGAAGATGCCGATAAGGGCCAGCCGTACCAGTGAGTTAAGCGCCAGTTGGTCCAGAAGGCTGTCTGACTTCCCAACCTGTGTTCCGGTTTCGGCAGTCGTGACGAAGGGCATGGATTTGACGGTAATTTCATCCCCACGAGCTTCGTCATAACCAACTGCTGCCGCAACCAGATCGCGGATTTCCGCCAGATCGGATGCACTTCTGGCGACAATTTCGGGGTTGCCATCGGCACCTGTCTGTGTCGTGCCGTTGACCAGAACTGCAACGCTCAGACGCCGGATTGCACCTGGGCGGCGTTCAATTTGTCGCATGATACTGCCAACTTCGTAATTGGCACGTTGCCGGGTTTCTGCTCGCTGTGATTGCTGCCTGTCACCTGCCTGTTGATTCCCGTCGGGCAGGTTGGATGCTGCTGTAACGGCAGCATTGTCTGCCATGCTGCTTTCGTCGGTTAGTTCTTCGGTTTCTTCCGAAATCATTGCCCGTTGAGTTGGATCGAAGCGACGTTCGGTCAGTTGCTCGGTTTCGGTTACAAGATCAAGGCTCAGCTCGACGATCGCATTGCCTGCCCCGACATGAGGGGCCAGGATACGTTCGACATTTTCCTTCATGTGGGTTTCGCGATCAGTTGATGTCTGATCATCGGATGGCTGAACGATCCCGCGCATACTGTCGATAACCGAAACCGTATTTGGGGATAGTCCGGGTACTGCCGAAGAGATCAGGAAGCGCATCGAATCCGCCTGAGCCCGGGTTAGTGGCGTTGTACCTGTCACGACAGTAACAGATGCGGCCCCTGCCTGAGTGTTCCGATACCCCCGTGCCTGAGGGGCCGTCAGATGAACCCGTGCCGAACGGACAGATGGGATGGACAGGATCGTACGCGCAAGCTCACCTTCTTTCGCCCGCCAATAGGCGGCGTTGAACATTTGCGAGGTTGTGCTGAAACCCGACATCTCGTCCAGGATTTCATATCCTGCACCTCCCTGTTGTGGCAGATTGCGGGCGGCCAGGTCCATCCGGATCCGGTCTCGTTGTGATTCATCTACCCAGATAGACCCGCTGCGGAGTTCATATGAGATACCACTCTGTTCCAGATGCGCGACGACAGGTGCCGATTGCGCATCGTCCAGGCCTGAATAAAGAAGCGCCATCGGAACGCGGCCTGCCAAGGCAATGAAGGCCATAACCAGAATGAAACTGGTGACGAAGCCTCCAAGAATTGTGAGCCTTTGTAAGGGTGTACGCGCAGCCCAGAATTTTTGCAGTTCTTGCAAGATGGCCTCTTTGATTCGATTGTCGTTCTTCTGCTTTTTGCATGGGTCCCGTTAATTATTGGTTAGTCTGGCAATGGTATTTCCTCGGTTCGAACGAGGAGAATCGTCATGTCGGAAACTGCTTCTGCCGAAGAGCTGCCCGCTCGGTCAGGGCGAGGCAAAATTATGTTGAGCGGTGCTGTTCTGCTCGCAGGATTGGGTGCTTTTACCGCCAGCTATCTGGGGATTGTTTCCCCTTCTGAGTTTCTTGCTGAAGACAGGATGGACGAAGCTGTCATGCCGGTTATGGGCTTTGTTGATGTTCCGAGGATTGCGGTGCCGATGGTTGGTCGCGACCGGCAACTTGTCTTGAGCATCAAACTGGAAGTCGTGCCGGATAAGGTGGCTGAAATACAATTGCTGATGCCGCGTGTAGCAGACAGTTTCAACAGTTTCCTCAGTGATGTTGATCCTGCTGCCATTGATCGCCGTGGCGTACTGGAAATCATTCGTGGTGAGTTGCGTGCCCGGGCCGACATGATCCTTGGCGCGGATGTGGTTGATAATGTCCTGATTACGGAGTTTGCGATCCAATGACTGTTACATTGATTTTTCCCCTGATCAGTCTGGCAACATCCATGTTGCTGGTATTTTATTGTTATGTGCTGTCACGTCGTCTGCGGCGGCTGAACAATCTGGAAACAGGGCTGGGCGGTGCTATTGCCGTAATGACTGGCGAAATTTCCCGACTGGATCAGGCCATTCGCCGCGCCAAGACAGAGGCCGAAGTTGCAGCCGCAGAACTGGCTTCTGCGATAGACATTGCGCGGAACGAAAAGGCCTATTGGGCTTTGCAGTCGGAATTGTCAAAGCCCGGCAGCCGGTCCTCTCGACGTTTGCGCCCTCGTAGTATTTTGATGGAGGATGCCGATGCCTGAACGCCTTGGTATCGTTCTTGCACTGGTGCTTTTGCCAATGGCAGCACTGTCGCTTCAACCAGTTCCGGTACCGCAAGATGACCCGCCGGAAATAGTGCGGGGGTTGCTGGCGGGGTGCAGTGATATTCCTGAAGTTGTGGCACTTGTTGAACGGCTGCGGGTCCGTGAGGATCGGATTGAGAAGGCCCTGGCGGCTCTTGACAGACGCAGGGCGGATATCACCGATGCACGGGCAATGCTGACGAAACAGCTTTCCCGTCTGAAGTCATCCGGGAAATCCGGCGGAGGATCAAGGACACATGTTCAGCGTGCGGTCGAGGGCGATATTGCCCGTCTGGTTGCCGTTTATGAAGCCATGAAGCCGAAAGAGGCTGCTGCCGTCCTGTCCAGCCTGCCTGCCGACTTTTCCGCAGAACTGCTGATGCGGGTCAGCCCTGAATCAGGCGCCCGGATCATTGCTGCGATTGATCCGGACAAGGCGGCAGTCCTGACCACCTATATGGGCGCCCGAAGCGCTCCGGAAAGATAAAGGAAACCATATGTTCGGAGCTCTTGGCATTGTGCTGACATTGTTGATGGTGTTTGGTGGCTATGCCCTGTCAGGGGGGAAGATGGGGGTAATCCTTCATGCATTGCCCTTTGAAATGATGATCATTGGCGGGGCTGCTGTCGGATCATACATATTGTCCAATAGCGGTGCTGTTCTCAAACATACGGTTCCTGCCCTGATCCGTGCTTTCAAGGGACCGGTCTGGCATGGGAAGGACCATGAGGATCTGCTATGTCTTTTATTTCAGTTGCTGCGGCTGGCGCGGGGCAACCCGGTTAAGCTTGAGGAGCATATCGAAAACCCTGAAGGCAGTACTATCTTTCAGGCCTATCCCCATATTCTGGCCGACCATGAAGCCGTATCAATCATTGCTGATACATTGCGTTCCGCCAGTCTGAATTATGATGATCCCTATCAGGTTGAAGATATGCTCGGAAAGCGGATTGCCCTGATCAGAGAAGAGCAGATGCACGTTCCTCATGCATTGCAAAGTGTGGCGGATGCACTGCCGGCACTGGGGATCGTGGCGGCAGTGCTGGGTGTCATAAAGACCATGGGATCAATTGATCAACCCCCAGCCGTTCTGGGCAAGATGATTGGTTCGGCCCTGGTCGGTACATTTCTGGGGGTTTTCCTTGCCTATGGCTTGGTTGCTCCGTTGGCACAGCGACTTGGTGCGGTGATGAAGGACGATATGTCGTTCTATGATGTGATCAAGTCGGTACTGGTCGCCGGTTTGCATCAGCATGCGACGAATTTATGTGTCGAGGTTGGCCGGCAGGCTGCACCCGAACATGTCCGGCCAAGCTTCATGTCCCTGGAAAATGCGCTACGCGACATCAAGAGGGTCGCATGATCCTGCTGGCTGCTGTCCTCTCTGCTGGCCTTGCTGATGTTCCGGCCGATCTCAGTCTGGATGCGCTGATGTCTGAGATTGATCATCTGGTCCTGACAGGCCGCAAGATGCCCCGGGCCTTTCTGTTGGATGTCGAACGCCTGCCGGATCCGGCAGGGCGGATGCTGGCCCTGATCTATCTGCGCCGTGCCGGATTGCTGACCGGGTCAGCCGTATCTCTGGACCAGGTTGTATTTCAGCTGCCAGGCATGGAGCAATATGTCCGGTCTTCCGGGGTGAAAAATGGCGACTGAACCTTCCGGGATAGCGACTGGCAGGCCCGGTCATATACGCGGCATGATGATTACGGCCGGGCTGGTCATGATTGTTCTGACAATGGTTATGCCGATGCCGGCATCATTTCTGGATATTGGGATTGCCACATCTATTGCCAGTGCGACGATGATCCTGGTCATGGCATCGACGGTGGAAAGGCCAACCGATTTTCAGGCTTTCCCGGTTTTATTGTTGATTTCACTGATTATCAGGCTGTCGCTGAATGTTTCTTCTACTCGCCTGATCCTGACGGATGGGCATACCGGTGCAGGTGCTGCAGGTCATGTGATCAGTGGGTTCTCGCAATTTGTGGCGGGTGGTTCCCTGATGATCGGGCTGACGATTTTTGCGGTGATTTCGGCTGTGAACTTCATTGTTATTACCAAAGGGGCAGGTCGTATGGCCGAGGTCTCTGCCCGCTTTGCCCTGGACAGCCTTCCGGGTAAGCAACTGGCAATTGACGGTGATCTGAATTGCGGTGCCATTGATCATGCCGAAGCAAGGCGTCGGCGTGAAAATGACCAGAAAGAAATCAGCTTTTTCGGGTCCCTGGACGGGGCATCCAAATTTGTCAAAGGGGATGCTGTTGCAGGGATTGTGATCACATTGATTAACCTGTTGGTTGGCATTGCGATGGGGGTTGTGGTCCATAACCTGCCCGTTGATATCGCCATGCAGAATTACTCCCGGCTGACGATCGGTGATGGGTTGGTCAGTCAGGTTCCGTCGTTGATTACCTCCATGGCGGCAGCACTTTTGCTGTCGCGGGGTGGCGCTGCCGGGGAGACTTCGGGCTTGATCCTGAATCAGGCGACAGCTGATTGGCGTGCGCCAGCCGTTGTTGCATTGACCATGGGGATGATGGCAATGGTGCCCGGTATGCCCGGCCTGTTGTTCCTGATGTTTGGCCTTGGGTTGGCGGGCTTGGCATGGCGTATCCATAAACGCAGGCCGGATACCCCCCCTGAACAGGAGAACGTCCCTGAACCGGAACCTGTGTTACCCCGGCGGATCGGGGATGAAATTGATATGGATGATATCAGTGTGGAGGTTGGTGATGATCTGGTAATAGATGCGCTTGATCCGGGCCGAGGGCTGGCCGTACGCATCGGAAACCTGCGGACACATATCGGCCGCAGCTTTGGTATGGTCCTGCCAGAAGTACGCATTACCGACGACGGCAGTTGTGCGCCCAATGCCTATCTGATCCGTGTCCATGGTGTGGTCCGGGGCCAAGGCCAGCTGCAACCGGGTCGGCTTCTGGCTCTTGGTGACAATGAAGCACTTGAGCCTCTGGAAGGGGAGGTGATCAGTGAACCGGTCTTTGGCACGAAGGCAAAATGGATAGGTTCCGGAACCCAGGAAACGGCGATACTGAGTGGTGCAACCATTGTGACCCCGATGGAGGTTCTGTCGACGCATCTGATGGAAGTTGTAAAATCCAATCTTTCCGATCTTCTGACCCTGCCAGCTCTGCAACGGTTGATTGCCGAGCTGAAAGAGATGTCCGATTTATCGCGAGCTAGGGTTTACCAGACTTATTTCGAAAACATGCTGCCTGAAAAGGTCACACCGGAGCTCCTGTTGGGGGTTCTGCGTCAAATGCTGGATGAAGGCCTGTCAATCCGCAACCTGATGCTGATTATTGATGCTGTTCATGAATGCCGGAGTGCCGGATCCCCTGAGGCTGTATTTGAAGCCATACGTTATCGTCTGCGTGGTCAGATTACCCAGACCATGATGGGGCAGTCCGGGCAACTGAATATCATGCAGCTGCATCCTGCATGGGAAGCGGAACTGGTTGCCGTTGAAGATGGGATCCAGCGTGGACAGGCCGGGGTTCCTGTTGCGGATCTTTCACGCAGGTTGGTTGCACAGGTACGTGCGCAGATGGCTGCACTCGGTCCGGAGGGTGATCCGGTTATCACCGTACCGGATCACCGGCGCCGGCAATTGCGGGATATGCTTAAGGCTCATGGGGTGGCTGTGCCTGTGCTTGGCCTTGCCGATATCGACCCCTCGGCTCCGGTCAACCTGCTTGCCACGATTGAGGCGGCGTAGTGCAGGAGGGAGTGACGATTATTGGTATCCCGCTGTTAATGGCCTATCTGAGGGTGCAGGCAGCTGTACTTGTTTTTCCGGCTTTATCGGAAAGGGTCGTTCCGGTTCGTGTCCGGGCTGCGATTGCAATGGGGCTCACGCCGGTTGCGCTGGCTTTGGCAGGGGAAACGGGTCGTCCTGTGGACGTTGCCCTGATGGATCTGACCTTGCTTGGATTACGGGAGGTTCTGGTTGGTTTTCTGATTGCTGTTCCGGCCCGGATCATGGCTTTGTCCCTGCATGTCGTGACATCTGCCATCGGGGCTACGACGTCGCTGTCACAGCTGATCGGGACAGGAACCGAAGCAGCACCGCACCCAATTGGAAACTTGATGCATATGGCGGGGCTGGCAACCCTGATGGCTATGGGGTTGCCACTATTGCTGGTTGATTTGCTTTCACAAAGCTACATGGCCTTTCCTGTCAGGCAACTGTCGATATCTGGTTATATACCGGCTGAACTGATTGGGTTGATAGTGCGATCCTTTGTGTTGGCTCTGGTTTTGGCCTCTCCGTTTATTCTTGGTGGCTTATTGTATCAGGCGTTGACCGGGATCGTGAGCCGGGTCATGCCGACATTACCGGTGGTGTTTATCGGAGCACCGGCCATCATCATGCTGGCTCTGACAGTACTTGCGATCCTGTCGCCAACAATCCTGTCCGCTTGGGCGAATGCAGTGTTTGATCATGCATATTCAGGGTGATGTGGGGCTTACCCGGACCTCTGGCCCTATTGTTGGTTTGAGGCCGCCGATATGAGCGATACGGATAATGATGCCAAGCAGTTCAATGCGACTGAACAGAAACTGCGGAAGGCGCGTGAAAAAGGCGATTTTCCACGTTCAACCGAGGTTAATGCCGCGCTTGCCTATCTGGGGGTGACGGCTGCGGGAGGATTGGCCATCTTCTGGGCGATTCCGGGCTGGTTGAACGGTGTGGTCACCATGTGGCGCAGAATTGCAGAGCAGGAAATAGGACAGGCAGATATTGTGAAAATCTGGGCAAGTGCCGGTCTTCTGACCCTTGTACTTGTTGCTGTGCCTGCCGCATCCATTGTGTTTGGTCTGGTCGTACAACGCAGCCTTGTCTTTGTCCCAGATAAACTTGCCCTTGATTTTTCGCGTATCAGTCCTATGAAGAACGCTAGACAGAAGTTGGGCAAATCAGGGCTGGTGACATTTGCAATCTCTGTCGGAAAGGCGATTGCGGTTGGTGTTGGTGGCTGGATATTATTTGATTATCTGGCTCCGTTTCTGGTTATCGGACGAACCGGAATTGTTTGGGTTGGTGGGCTGAAAATTGTTCTGGGACATGCGCTGGCACTGGCGCTTGTCGTGTCACTTATATTTGCCATTGCCGATCTGGCATGGAAGCATTTCGACTTTCGGCAACGGAACCGCATGTCGCTGAAGGAACTGAAAGATGAGATGAAGGAGAGCGAGGGTGATCCTTACATGAAATCGGCGCGGCGGCAGAAATCCATGGAAATTGTGCTGAATTCTATGCTGGCAGATGTTGAGAAAGCCGATGTGATCATTGTCAACCCGACCCATTATGCTGTGGCACTAGAATGGAAGCCGGGCAGTGGTCGTGCACCTGTTTGTGTGGCCAAAGGTGTCGGTCAGGTGGCCATGCGTATCAGGGAACATGCCGGAAAGTATGACGTTCCGGTCTGGCCGGATCCGCCTTGTGCACGGGCAATCCATGCTGCGGTCAAAATCGGTGAAGAGATTGAACCCGACCATTTTGCCGCAGTTGCAGCGGCAATTCGCTTTGCCGAAGCCATGCGCAAGAAGGTGCGGATGGGGTGGTAAAGTTACAGGTCTGTTTACGGAAAAGGACAGAATGGAAAAGGCGGCAAAACTGGAAAAGCTGGCACGACTGGCACAGATTCGTTCGGATGCCGAACTGAAGCGATTTGCTGTCTTTCGAGAGCATGTCGACTCACTGATGATGCAGCGTAATACTTTGAATGGTAAGCTTGCCGGGATTTTTGCATGGGACAAGGCGTTTTCAATTGCAGAAGCACGCCTTGCCAATATGGAAGCTGGTCGGATGATGCATGACCTTGCCCGGATCAACGCTGAACTGGTGCGCATGCAATCCGGTTTTGATGCTGCGCATAACCGGGCAGTGCGTGAATTTGGCAGGGTTCAGGTCTTGCGCTGGCTGTCCCGGTTCTCCTGAATATTACTCATGAAGAAGGAGTGTTTTCCAACGGTGGTAGTAGGGCGTGTTAGTTTTTCATTCCCGTCATCTGGAGGATTGGGTTTAGGGTTGTGTCTTGAATACTGTGGAAATTCTCTGGCGGCGTGCTCCGGGCATGTGAAGGTTCTCTTTCTCAGGCGGCGAGGTCAAGAGGCATCGGTTCGATGGGCCGAGAGAGGGTTTCCCATCCGTCGACCTTGCGCATCAGGATCTGCCCGGATGCGAGCAGCGCCCAGAGCAGCATCGGCAGGGTCTCGGCGCACGGCAGCACGGTCTGGGTCTTGATGCGGCGGCGGAACTCCTCGTTCAGGCACTCAA
>JBKEAB010000130.1:0-3826 GCA_047971845.1 Paracoccus sp. (in: a-proteobacteria)
CTGCCGCAAGATGCGGTTCTCTTTCCGCAGCCGTTCATTCTCACGCAGCAGATCGGCATCCCGTTCCGGCACCTTCGCATCATCCGAAATCGCCCGGATCCATTTCCCGAGCCTCGAAAGTCCGATCCCGGGATCAGACGCAACCTGACGCCGTGTCAGCCCGCTGGTGAGCGCAATGCGAACCGCATCCCGCTTGAATTCGTCACTGTGTATCGCTGTCATATCCAGTCTCCTTTGATGAGAGCATCGCTCTCAGAAGACCGGAACAAAACCGGGACAGGGCCAATGATATCCCCGGCAGTGCGGCGTTGATCCTGCAAGTCTGGGATGGCCGGTTGCGGCAATGACAGCTCGGCCGGGCAGGCTTTCATGGTCGTTGGGTGAATTGGATGCCAACCCTGATATCGGAGTAAATAGACTGATGAGGTGGCAGACCACAGCGGGCAGGGCGTTTAGCCACCAGTGTTGATTTCAACGCCGAGATGCCTGGCGACAGTGAAGATATCCTTGTCGCCACGACCTGAAAGATTGACCACCATCAGATGATCCTCTGGAAATTCAGGGGCTATCTTGCTGACATGTGCAAGTGCGTGACTGGGCTCCAGTGCAGGGATGATACCCTCCGTCTGGCATAAAAGCTGAAATGCCTCCAGTGCTTCCTGATCGGTAACATGAACATATTTCACACGCCCCTGTTCATGCAGCCAGGCATGCTCGGGACCAATTCCGGGATAATCCAGCCCTGCGCTGATCGAATGCCCATCAAGGATCTGCCCCTGAGTATCCTGCAGGAGGTATGTCCGGTTGCCGTGCAACACGCCCGGACGCCCCCCTGTCAGGGATGCACAGTGTTCCATCCGTTCATCGACACCATGTCCCCCAGCCTCCACCCCGATGATACGGACCTCCGGGTCATCAAGGAAAGGATGAAACAGCCCCATTGCGTTTGATCCGCCACCGATACAGGCGATTATGCTGTCAGGCAGGCGGCCTTCCGCACGCATGATCTGGTCACGGGTTTCGCGTCCGATCACCGATTGAAAATCGCGCACCATGGCAGGATAGGGATGAGGGCCTGCAACGGTGCCAATGCAGTAGAACGTATCGCGCACATTGGTCACCCAATCACGTAATGCATCGTTCATTGCATCCTTGAGCGTCCCCTTGCCCGATGTTACCGGCACCACTTCGGCACCCAGAAGTCGCATCCGGAATACATTCGGGGCCTGACGTTCGACATCGGTTGCGCCCATATAGACGACACATTTCAGTCCGAATCGTGCACAGACCGTTGCAGTTGCCACACCGTGCTGCCCTGCACCAGTTTCCGCAATGATCCGGGATTTCCCCATCCGCCGGGCCAGAAGAATCTGCCCAAGGACATTATTGATCTTGTGACTGCCGGTATGGTTCAGTTCTTCCCGCTTGAGATAAATTTTCGCGCCACCCAGTTCTTTGGTCAGACGAGGTGCAAAATACAATGGGCTGGGCCGCCCAACATAGTGTTCCCACAATTCATCCATTTCGGCCCTGAAGGCAGGATCGACCCTGGCACGGCCATATTCCTCCTCCAGATCCAGGATCAGTGGCATCAATGTCTCAGATACAAAGCGTCCACCAAAGATACCAAATCGCCCCTGTTGATCGGGACCCTGGCTGAGGGAGTTAATGAGATCATCCATATCAGGCTCCTGTCGGTTGCAACTGTGGTAACGAAGTGAATGGATTGCGGCAAGCCGGGCTTGCAGAATGCCGCAGGTCAGGCTAGCTGGGTACAGTCGGAGGAGTGGCAGAGTGGTTTAATGCACCGGTCTTGAAAACCGACGTGGGTGAAAGTCCACCGTGGGTTCGAATCCCACCTCCTCCGCCATAAATTACTGTAACACGTTGATTTTGCAGCAGTTTATGTAATAATTAGAATTAAACCCCCCGATAATTCCCCCTTCTGAAATGGGAAGATGCGCGAACGTCTGGGATTGATGCGCCCGACCGAAGCCGGGCGCGATCCGCGTCATTCTTCGGCAGCTTTCACGTTCTCTATATCGGGTAGCACGTCGATCAGAAGTGCGACCGCCTGCTCTATCGCGAGGCTTGGCATGTAATGGTCTCCGAACATTTTCTCTGGCAACAAAGCGCTGTCCTTCGCCAAAATGTGCTGTTGAAGGATGCTGATTGCCGTGCAGGTCTTCCCGTAAGCGGTCATGCCGCATCCTCCTTCTTCCAGAAGCCCGCCTCGGCTTTCCGGGACAGCGATTCTGTTCCCTCAATGACCGTGACCAGCAGGGCTTGTGCGATCTCAAGCGTATTGGACGCAGCCGCTCTGCCCTCAACGCTGGTGCCGCCATCGCATCGGGTTTCGTTGTCCAGAGCCAGCCGCGCGACATGGATCAGGGCCGATGCCGAATAGGACAGATCGTATGCCCATTGAGACGGATCGTCAGGCTTGATGATGCGGTCGAGGTTCCATTCGTGGGTCATGCTGCACCCCCGATCATCTGGCCGGTGAGATGCCGGGCGCTGCGGATATAGCTGCGGGCCTCGCGCTCGGTCTGGGTATAGCCGACCGGGCTTTCGCTGGCATCCAGTGCCAGGGTGAGCATGTCGTGTATCTCGTTCAGTCTGGCGACAGGCAAAGCGCCTGTGTTATGGCAATGAACAGCCATTCGGTGATCCTCCTAAGATCAGCGTTTCGGTCAGGGCCGGGCGAGTGTTGGTAGCACTTGCTCGGCCTGCCTTTTCTGCTAGGTCATGTTGACAAATGGTGCAGCCAGAGTCTGATGCAGGCGATGTCGACGAAGCCGAGGAAACTGTCTGCGGTTTTGTCATAGCGTGTAGCCAGGCGTCGGCTGTTTTTCAGCTTGTTGAAGCAGCGCTCGACCATGTTGCGCAGGGTGTAGATGGCCATGTCCACGGTCTTCCTGACCTTGCGATTCTTGCGCATCGGTATCATCGGCAGTGCGTTGCGGCTCTCGACATCGTCCCGAATTTTATCAGAGTCATAGCCCCTGTCAGCGACCAGCACGGCGGGTTGCGGCAGGTTCTCGGCCATCACCAGACCATAGCCCGTGTAATCGGAATCCTGCCCCGGTGTGATCTCGGTTCTCATGGGGAGGCCAACACCGTTGACGCGGAGATGGATCTTGGTCGTGAAGCCACCTCTCGAACGGCCAAGAGCCTCTTTCGGAGTCCCCCTTTTGCGCCCGCCGCATGATGATGGGCGCGGATCACTGTGCTGTCGACCATCTGGAGCTTGTCTGGCGCAAGCCCCGCGTGGTTCAGGGCATCCAGGATATCTTCCCACAGCCCCGCGAGGGTCCAGCGGCGGAACTGGCGGTAGACCGACGACCACTTGCCGAACTCTTCCGGGAGATCCCGCCATGGTGCTCCTGTCCGTGCAATCCAGAAAATCCCATCCAGAACAAGACGATGATCGGACGGCTTGCGCCCGTTCGGACCCCTGACGGCATGGATGAAGCTCGCAAAGAACGCCCATTCATCGTCAGTTATCAAGTTGCGCGCCACGCTGATCTCCATTGCAGATACCAGCTTGAATCACAGCCAGACCGACCCGTGAACCCCTTTTGTCAACACCACCTAGTGTCCTGAATCTGAAGTCAGCTTGATACCCTGATGATCTTCGAGAGTTCTCAGGCAGAAGCGGTTGATGGTTGCGAGAATATCGTCTGCGGACTTTGTCCATCGGAATGGTTTTGGGTCCTTGTTTGTCGCGTCGATGTAGGCGTGGATAGCATTTTCCAGCTCCCCTACCGACCGAAACACGCCGCGCCGCAGGGCGCGGTCGGTCAGCAACGCAAAGAAGCGTTCC
>JBKEAB010000131.1:0-1950 GCA_047971845.1 Paracoccus sp. (in: a-proteobacteria)
AAATCTCATGGCTTTTGAGCCGCGAAGAACTGAGCCGCCTTTTTTAGAACCTCCCTCTCCTGCCGCAAGATGCGGTTCTCTTTCCGCAGCCGTTCATTCTCACGCAGCCGTTCATTCTCACGCAGCAGATCGGCATCCCGTTCCGGCACCTTCGCATCATCCGAAATCGCCCGGATCCATTTCCCGAGCCTCGAAAGTCCGATCCCGGGATCAGACGCAACCTGACGCCGTGTCAGCCCGCTGGTGAGCGCAATGCGAACCGCATCCCGCTTGAATTCGTCGCTGTGTATCGTTGCCATATCCTGTCTCCTTTGATGAGAGCATCGCTCTCAGAAAACCGGAACAAAACCGGGACAGGGCCAAACTGAAAGTGACCGCCCGGCCACCTGAAAGCAAGGTGGACTGTAGGAGCACGATAGCCTGGTTCTCAGACAATCCGTTTACCTGAGGACGTTGCGTACGCCAGGCTATCGGTCAGACCGAAGAACGCTATGACCGCAATTTCGGGAATGACGCTGAGCGCCTCGCCTTGGCAAAGCCGCGATCCGTTGCGATGAATCTTTGCAGCATCGGCGTGATCAGCTTCACCGGCGCCAATGGCGATTGCCCTCCCTCGCACCCCAGAATTTCGCCGTAGGCAACAAGATCGCGATGCAGGCTGGCCGGCAGTTCCAGCGTCAGTTTCACTAGCTTGTCGTCGGGCAATGGGCCGAGCTTCAGCTTTGTCATGATCAATCCCTATAAGGTTCCAACACCAGATCACGAGTCACAATGACCCTAAACGGAATACGCGGGGCCGCAGCCGCTGCCGGTCTTGACCCCTTTGGTGGCGCCGGCCAGGACTAGGTCACGGACGGCATATAGAGATCTTCCTGCGCCCTGAGTTCGATCATATAGCTGCGCCGGTCGGTCGTAACGACGAGGTTCGCCGAAATATCAGGTCGTGTCGGCTTTTCGCCATGCAAGTTCGGCCCTGAGACGACTTTGACTTGAACTGCGGAGCAGCTTCACAAGACCGACGATTCATGCCGCTGTAGCGATCTTGATCAGGTGGCGTCCCGGCCCAATCGGTTCCTGCCTGTCGTGCGCTTTGGGGTCAGCATCAGATTGGTTTCGGTGTTCGAGACATGATCAAAGCGACGGGCCTGGGCCAGCATCAAGTCCAGTCGTCCACGTCTCTCCATCTTCGGTTCAGCATCGCATTCGATTGAGCGTAACCGCCAAACTGGCGATATCACTTGCAAGCTCGGACTGAGCCTTGAGCCCCATGAGCCCCATGAGCCCGGCGTAGAACGGAAATTGGATCACAGTCCCGCTCGTGTTCTTTATCGCCCGACCCAGTTGGAGCAGGTAATCTCTCAGGTTCCCGTGAAGCCCGATCCCGGCAAACACAAGGCAACACATTACGGCATTTATCTGCAGCAAATTGCCGCAGGCTGGTTGACGTAGTCTTCCATATAAGCGAATCGATATATTTAGAAAGACATATCGATTCGCTTATATAGAACCGGTGTGAATGGATTCAAATGTCGAGATATAGCCAACCACCAGCCAGAACAGCTGCCCCCAATCCCGATGCGGGAGGTATAGCACCGTCCCTGCAGTTGCCGGTGATAACAACACTGGCGCTCGGACTTGGTATTCTTTCGGTGCTATCGCTGGCGCTTGGGCAGGTGAGTATTCCGCCGGGAACAGTCCTGCGAGTGCTTGCAGCACAGCTTTGGGAGGTGACGCCGGATTGGCCGCCTGCGTTCGAGCAGATCGTAACCAATGTCCGCCTTCCAAGGATTATCGCGGCGATGCTCGTGGGGGCCGCCCTTGCCACGGCAGGCGCGGCCTATCAGACACTTTTCCGCAACCCGATTGTCGCGCCGGATGTGCTTGGTGTCTCGGCCGGGGCGGGATTTGGTGCCTCGCTTGCGGTGATGCTGAACCTCGGGGCCTGGGCGA
>JBKEAB010000132.1:0-24118 GCA_047971845.1 Paracoccus sp. (in: a-proteobacteria)
GCCGCAAGTTCAAGCGCACGACCGACAGCGATCACGCCTTCAACATTGCCCCGAATCTGCTGCAGCAGGATTTCACAGCGAGCGCACCGAACCAGAAATGGGCGGGCGACATCACCTATGTCTGGACCCGTGAAGGCAGGGTCTGTCTGGCCGTGATCATTGATCTGTTTTCCCGCCGCGTGGTGGGCTGGGCGATCAGCAACCGCATGAAGCAGGATCTGGCGATCAGGACGCTGAACATGGCGATCGCCCTGCGCAGGCCGCCGCCGGGCTGCATGCATCACACGGATCGCGGGTCGCAATACTGTGCCCATCAATACCAGAAGCTGTTGCGCAGGCATGGCTGCAGGACTTCCATGAGCGGGAAAGGCAATTGCTACGACAATTCAGCCGTCGAAAGCTTCTTCAAATCGCTGAAGGCCGAACTGGTCTGGCGCCGCGACTGGCGAACCCGGCGCGAGGTCGAGATCGCACTCTTCGAATACATCAACGGCTTCTATAACCCGCGCAGAAAACACTCAGCCCTCGGCTGGAAATCACCCGTGGCCTGCGAAAACAAGGCCGCATAACATGAGCACCCGACCGGAACAATTCCGGGAAAGGGCCAAGTCAGGCGAAGGGTTCTCGATTCGCGACATGACCGTGACCAGCCAAGTTAGGTCTCCATGGCGGGCATTGCCTGGCTCTGGCTGGGCACTTCAGATTCCGTCTGACCAGATTGTCCCCACATCAGGTCTGATTTGAATGCCAGGGGACTTGCGGCTATGGAGGCCGGCCGTCAAAAGGGCAGATAGTGCCCTGATGGGCAGAATTTGCGGAGGGCGTACGTGGTTCGTGTGCTTATTGGTCTGGCGCTCTATCAGGGTGCTGAACACATCATGGCGCAACTTGACAGTATTGCGGCACAGGATTATCGCGATTGGCGACTGATAGTTTCCGATGATGGCTCTGATGATGACGGGGTGAAACTTGTCCGTCAGTTTGCGGCAACGCAACCACCGGGACGGGTCCGGATTGTGGGTGGGCCGCGTAAGGGGGCAACGCGGAATTTCTTGTCTCTGATCGGCCATGCCAAGCCGGGTGAATATCTTGCCCTTTCGGATCAGGATGATGTCTGGCGGCCAGACAAGCTGAGTCGTGCGCTGACTGCTTTGAGCAAACATCAGACAGCGGGACTGTATTCGGCGCGGACAACCATTTGTGATGAAAAGCTGATCCCACAAGCAGGGGCGCGGCGCTTTCGTGGCCCATTTGAGTTTCGTAACGCGCTGGTACAGGCTGTAACGGCAGGTAATACCTGCGTTCTAGCCCCGAAGGCGGTGGATGTTGCCCGCAAGGCTGCCGGACCAGCTGCTGCCGCAGGAATAGAATCGCATGACTGGTGGCTTTATCAACTCATCTCGGGGGCAGGAATGCAGGTTCTGCGTGATGATGCAGAGGTGCTTTATTACCGTCAGCATGAAGGCAACTTGAAGGGGCGTAATGACACGTTCATGGCCATGCGGATACGGCTTGGGCAGCTTTTCGATGGCAATTACAGGTCTTGGCTGTATGCGAATCTTGTTGCTCTGTCTGGGGTGCGTGACCTGCTTTCGCCGGAAAATCGTACATTGCTTGATACCTTCAACGCGACATTGTCGCAGCCGGGGTGGTGCCAGGTCAGGGTATTCCGGCGCATGGGAATCCGCCGGCAGACAATGGCAGGAACTTTTGCGTTTTATACTGCTGCACTGATGGGCAGGTTGCGAAGGTCATGATTGTGAATGTCACTCTGCCCGGGGAAAACAGGTCAGCCGGACCATTATGTCATGAGCTCGCTGCTTTTGGTTGACGTATGGCGGCTTCCCCCCCTATCCCTCGGACAGGATTTTCCAGAATGAGGGCCAGCATGACATTCGATCGCCGTATCAAGATAGCCCCCTCGATCCTTTCAGCAGATTTTGCCGATTTTGGCAGGGAAATCCGGGCGATTGAGGATCAGGGGGCGGATTGGGTCCATGTTGATGTCATGGATGGTCACTTTGTCCCGAACCTGACCTTTGGTCCGCCTGCCGTAAGGGCGTTCCGACCACATGTGAAATCCTTCATGGATGTGCATCTGATGATTGCCCCCGTTGATCCTTATATTGAGGCTTATGCCGAAGCGGGTGCCGATCTGATTACGGCCCATGTTGAATCCGGTCCCCATATTCACCGTACCCTGCAGGCAATCCGCGCGACAGGCAAGAAGGCCGGTGTTGCGTTGAATCCGGGAACTCCTCTGGAAACGGTGGAATATATTCTGGACCTGTGTGATCTGGTCCTGGTGATGTCGGTCAATCCCGGATTTGGCGGACAGAAGTTTATCCATAGTCAGATTGACAAGATTGCCCGTTTGAGGGGCATGATTGGTGACCGGCCTGTTCATATTCAGGTGGACGGTGGTGTTGACCCGAAAACCGCACCGTTGGTTGCAAGGGCCGGGGCAGATGTTCTGGTCGCAGGTTCAGCCGTGTTTCGGGGTGGTTCGGCAGATCAGCCGCAAGTCTATGGGGATAATATCCACTCTATCCGCGAGGCCGCCGGGGTCGTGGTATAATGGCTGCTTCAAATAGCAAAGCCATAGCTGGATGTATGCGGCATCAACGAAACCGAAAGCTTGTCACGTTTTTTGGTCAGATGCTTGTGTACTGGCCATCTGTTTTCAGACCACAGGTAATTTCCAGCCGAGGGTCAGGTGTTTTCTGCGCGGGTTGTAGAAGCCGTTGATGTATTCGAACCTGCTTCATGCGGTTGCTATGGTCCAGCCAGTGATGCGCCCTGAGGGGTTGGATGACCGCCAGATGGATCCAGCACTCTCGGTTCCAGGCATAGGTGATGTCACCCGTCTACGTTTCGCGCTGCACCTGCGCACTGCAATTTCCCGTCCCGCTACGCAGAAGCTGCGGTCGAGCCAGAGTTGGGCTTCATGGTGAAAGAACCCGGAGAAAGAGCGATAAATGGTAATATGGGAGGACTTGGCTACCAAGGCCGGGCGAACAGTCGGGGAGTTCAAAGTTGACCTGAGCACTGCATTAGCCCAAGATCGACCAACACCAATGATACGAGATCAAGCGATGTGCCAGATCTTTGCGGGGCAGGACACCCGGCGTTATGAAGCAGTTACCCGACGATTGCGCTTGAACGGTCAGTCGACCTCGATCCGGTTGGAACGAGCGTTCTGGGGTATTCTCGACGATATCGCCGCCAATCAGGGTCTGTCCACTCCGGCCTTTATCTCGAAACTGCATTCCGAGGTACTGGAATTGCATGGCGAGGCAAAAAACTTCACCTCTCTTCTGCGTTGTGTCTGCACGATTCACTTGGGTGAAGACCAGAAAATCTCTGTTCCTGCCATTGCGGCTGAATAGCGAAATTCCCTAATTTTATTCTGTAGTAGCCCCTTACTACCCACTGTCTTTGCCGATCTTCTAGGCTGTCTTCATCATGAAGCAGCGAGGACCGCATGGCCAAATATATCCATTCCATGATCCGTGTTCTGGATGAGGTGCGGTCAGTAGATTTCTATGACCGGGTCTTCGATCTGAAAGTGGCTGATCGGTTGGATTTTCCAGATTTTACCTTGGTTTACCTGTCCAGTCCTGAAGCCGAGGCGGAGCTGGAACTGACAATCAACAAGGATCGGACCGAACCTTATGACCTGGGTGATGGCTACGGCCACATTGCCGTCTCTGTCGATAATGTCGATGCGTTGCACGGGCGCTTGACTGCCGAAGGCTTCAATCCGCGCAAGCTGGTTGATTTTGCGCCGGCCGGCGAAGTGGTGGCCCGGTTCTTCTTTATCGCGGATCCGGATGGCTATCAGATCGAGGTCCTGCAACGGGGTGGGAGATTCAAATAGCGCAGAGACGCGATCCGGAGGAAATCCGCGCCATCTGCATGATAAAAAGGGAGGAGAAACATGTCCAATCTGAGCACTCTGGGCTTGACCCGGAGGGCGCTTCTGTCGCGTGCAGCGGCAGTTGGTGCTCTAACAGTGGCCGGTGCCGGCTTTATCGCAGCACCTGACGGAGCCTGGGCCGTCGAAGTGATGGCGATTACTGAACATGAGATGGCAACGCTATTGCAGATGGCGCGTGACATCTATCCGCATGACCTGATTGCCGACCGCTTCTATGCCATTGCGGTCAAGGGCTATGATAGCGAGGAACATCAGGCGGCGGTGGCAGAGGGTATCGCGGCAATTGATGCGGCCGCTAAGGCTGCGGGGTTTAACGATTATCTGTCCGTCGGGTGGGAGGCGGACCGTGTGGCCATCCTGCGCAGCCTTGAAGAAATGCCCTTCTTCCAGACGGTTCGTGGTGGGCTGGTGACTGGCCTCTATAATCAGAAAGAGGTGTGGCCAATCTTCGGCTATGAGGGCGAGTCTTTCTCGCAGGGTGGTTACATTAACCGCGGTTTCGATGACATCGACTGGCTGTAAGAGGGGGATTGGTCATGGCTGATGCAGCAACATTTGATCTGAGTGATGACAGCGTAGTGGTCATTGTGGGCACCGGTGCTGGTGGTGGAGTTTTGGCGAATGAACTGGCGCAGAGGGGTGTAAAGGTCGTCGCACTGGAAGCCGGTGGACGTTACATGCCCGAGGATTACATCAACGATGAATGGGACAGTTTTGGACAGCTTGCCTGGACCGACCCCCGCACGACCAGCGGTGACTGGCGGGTCGCGCGGGATTTCTCCGGACTGCCAGCGTGGATTGTCAAAGCGGTTGGCGGTACCTCAATCCATTGGGCCGGAGCATCCTTACGTTTTCAGGATCATGAATGGAAGGCGCTGACAAATTACGGCCCGGTTGAGGGTGCAAATCTGCTGGACTGGCCTATTGATGCCGCAGAAATGGCCCCATGGTATGATCTGGCCGAAGCCAAGCTGGGCGTAACCGGTGTGGGTGATCGTCCGCGCCTGCCGGGCAGTAACAATTACAAGGTCTTTGAAAAGGGTGCCAAAGCCGTCGGCTATCAGGATGTACATACCGGAAATATGGCAATCAACAGCGTTGAATATGATGACCGCATGGCCTGCCAGCAAACCGGCTTCTGCTTTCAGGGCTGTAAGTGGGGTGCAAAATGGTCATCAGCCTATACTGATATTCCGCGCGGAGAGGTGACTGGTAACCTTGAAGTGCGGGCCAATGCCCATGCCGCCCGTATCCTGCATAATGACAGTGGCAAGGTGACGGGGGTTGAGTATTTTGACAGTGATGGCAATCTGCATATGCAGGCTGCTCGTGTTGTCTGTGTCGCGGGCAACAGCTTTGAAAGCCCGCGGCTGCTGCTGAATTCGCACAGCAACATGTTCCCGGATGGGTTGGCGAACAGCTCGGGTCAGGTGGGCCGCAACTATATGCGACATACGACCGGCTCAGTCTATGCCATCTTCGATCAACCCGTTCGGATGTGGCGTGGCACGACGATGGCGGGTATCGTCCGTGATGAAGCTAAACACGATTCCGGGCGAGGATTTGTTGGCGGGTACGAATTGGAAACGCTGAGCCTTGGCTTGCCCTTCATGGCGGCCTTCCTGGACCCCGGCGCGTGGGGGCGTGAGTTTACAACGGCACTCGACAGCTATGAGAATATGGCTGGCATGTGGATCGTGGGTGAGGATATGCCGCAGGCCGATAATCGCGTCACCCTGTCCGAGACCACGGACAAGTTCGGACTCAAGGTGGTAAATGTCAATTTCAACGACCACCCGAACGATATTGCGATGCGCAACCATGCCTATGAGCGGGGACAGGCGATCTATAAGGCAGTGGGGGCGACTCGTACACTGCCAACGCCACCCTATCCCTCAACGCATAATCTGGGAACCAACCGTATGTCCAAACGACCTGAGGATGGTGTAGTGAACAAATGGGGGCAAAGTCATGATATTCCCAACCTGTTTGTCAGTGACGGCAGCCAGTTTACCAGCGGCGCTGCTGAGAACCCAACGTTAACCATTGTTGCGCTTGCAATTCGCCAGGCGGATCATATCGCGACTGAGCTTGCTGCGGGAAATATCTAGGTTCTGATCAAGACCTTGGGGTTGGTCATGCAGGCATGGCCGACCCCTCCGGGGGCTTGGTCTTTGCTATGCACATGATTACTGGTCTCATGCGAGCAGAGCCGCTGTCCTGATTTTCGCCGCGCCTTAATGAAACAGAAATGCTGAAGTGAACGGGAGATTATTTGTTGTTGCGCGCGAGCTTCCATGCCCACGACACAGCGTGGTTGCCGCGAAAAGAAGGGCAGGCGCCACACCTTCTGCCGCTACAAGGCTGTTGTGGATGGCTGCGCAGCCCCTGCAACGACGCGACTGTCACCTTACTGCCTCTGCTGTTTGGGTACAGGAAGCTTAACCTGCACGGGCGCATATCTTTCCCTTGTCATCAATCAGCCCGATCGTCATATCTGACACAGGGTTTCCGCTTCTTGTGGCTGGCTGGCCCAGAATTTCGTGTCCGTCAAACAGGATCAGTGTGCACTGCGTCTTGACTAGCCCTGCCCATTGCTACGGATTAAGCCGTCATGACAATCCAGTAACGTGAAATGTGTCTCACCACCGATCTTTTCCTACAACCGCAAGCTTGCCGTCGAGGGTGATGATTTTGTTTGCGGCCTTTTTCACGATGCTGTTTTCGCCTTGATAAGTGCGATGGTTCCATCATCGCTTGGCCGGGATCATCCGTAACCTGCGGAAGCCGGTACATAAATCCTGTTTATTGCCGGCATGATTACACCATTTCCGCTCTGCGGAGTGTGAAGTCATCCATCTGTCATGTTTTTGTCTCGATAGCGTCATGGCAGCTGAATATTTGCTACAGCAGTAATGACGCGGCCATGCGGCCCTCGACCCCGGAGACATAGATGACTACCATCGTCCGTTCCCTGACCAACGGCTGCGCACTGTCTGTGCTGATTGCTACCGCTGCCTTGGCCGAACCTAGTCAGGAACTTATTGACGCCGCCAAGGCTGAGGGCCAGCTGACGACTATTGCGTTGCCGCATAACTGGTGTGGTTATGGCGCTGTAATCCAGGGTTTTAAGGATAAATATGGTATTCAGGTCAATGAGCTGAACCCCAATGCCGGTTCTGGTGATGAGCTGGAGGCGATCAAGGCGAACCGGGGTAATACCGGCCCGCAGGCCCCAGATGTGATCGATGTCGGCCTGTCCTTCGGTCTCGCTGCAATGGAGCAGGGCCTGATCCAGCCCTACAAGGTCTCGACTTGGGATTCGATTCCCGACGATGCAAAGGAAGCGGATGGCCATTGGTATGGCGACTACTATGGCGTGCTGGGCTTTGCGGTGAACAAGGACATCTTCCCCGAAGCGCCGAAAAGCTTCGCCGACCTGAAAGATGCCCAATATGCCAACTCCATTGCGCTGCCGGGCGATCCGCGTACCGGCAACAGCTCAATGATGACGGTGATCACGGCGGGGTTGTCTGAGGGCGGTGCGCCGGATGATGATGCGCTGAACAAAGGCATTGTCTACTTCAAGGCAATGAAGGAAAGCGGCAATCTGGTTCCTGTCGATGGCAGTGCGCAGACCTTGGCGCAGGGCACGACCCCGATCTATTTTGACTGGGATTATAATCTGCTGGCCATGCGCGACGAACTGGCCGGCAACCCCGAGGTTGAAATCGTGATCCCCGATGATGGGGTTCTGGCCGGTGTCTATGTACAGGCAATCTCAGCCTATGCGCCGCATCCGAATGCAGCGAAGCTGTGGATGGAATATCTCTATTCTGATGAGGGTCAGATCGGCTGGCTGCGTGGTTATTGCCACCCGATCCGCTTTGACGACCTGATGGCGCGCGGGGTTGTCCCGCAGGACGTGCTGGACAAGCTGCCTGTCCTCCCCGAAGGCAAGACTGTCTTCCCGTCGCTGGAAGAACAGGAAGCAGCCAAGGCTGCCATCGCAGCGAACTGGGCATCAGAAATGGGCCAGTAAGTAAGGCCGCGCTGCTAAGTCTGTTCTGCCGGTTTGGAAAACTGGGACGGGGCTGCGAATGCAAGCAAAATGAGCTGGGCGTAATTTTTGCGCCTGACCACTATCGGTAACGATTGAACCTTCACCCTGCCTGACAGCATAATGAACAGCGGAGACCAACCTTGGTCCAGATAGCCGACAATCCGACCGAAGCTGCCCCCGCGCCCATGCGCGGGCGGTCAGTGCGATTTCCGTTGCGCTGGCTGGGTGCGCTGCCGTTCCTGACCTTTGCTGTGTTGTTTCTGATCCTGCCTGTTGTCTATCTGCTGAACGGTGCTTTTCAGACGCCGGACGGACGTTATTCGCTGGATACCATTCGGTCACTGTCTGATCCACAGATTGTGGCTTCCTATTGGCTGTCGATCCGGCTCAGCCTTGTGTCGGCACTGGTAGGCACATTATTCGGGCTGGCACTTGGCTATGCGCTTTATATGGGCGGCTTGCCTGGTTGGGTACGCAGTGCCTTCCTGACCTTTTCCGGGGTTGCGTCAAATTTTGCGGGTGTGCCACTGGCCTTCGCTTTCATCGCCACGTTGGGACGGCTGGGGTTGGTGACGCTGGTTTTGCGTGATGTTTTCGGCATCAATATCTATGCGGCAGGTTTCAATTTGTTCTCGTTCTGGGGGCTGGCGGTTACATATTTGTATTTTCAGCTGCCGCTGATGCTTCTGATGATTGCTCCGGCCCTGGAGGGGCTGAAGCCGGAATGGCGCGAGGTTGCGCAAAGCCTTGGCGCGTCCGGCCGACAATACTGGACCAAGGTGGCGCTGCCGGTGCTGGCGCCTTCGGTCGCGGGCTGCTTTCTGCTGCTGTTTGCCAACGCATTCGGAACGCTGGCGACGGTCTATGCGCTGACGGCAGCGAATTTCCCGGTCGTGCCGATCCTGCTGTTCATGCAGATCCGCGGGAATGTCCTGTATAATCCCAATCTTGGCTATGCCCTAGCATTGGCAATGATTGCGATCATGGCAGTGTCGAACATCTTCTATTTCGTGCTGCGCCGCCGTGCCGAGCGGTGGCAGAAATGAAACGCCCCGTTGTCATCCCTGCGCTGATTGCAAGCTTTGCGGCGGCCTTTTTCCTGATCCCGCTGATCGCGACTTTCCATTTCTCGCTGAAGATGAAGCGGGGTGAGCTGTCTCTTGAGGCTTATCGCTCAGTCCTGTCCAGCGACATGTTCCTGTCCGCGCTTGGCTTTTCGGCAGTTGCTTCGCTTGCCGCCATCGTGTTTGGCGTCCTGCTGGTCGTGCCCACGGCCTATTGGGTGCGGCTACGTCTGCCGGGGTTGCGTCCGGTGATCGAGTTCCTGAGCCTGATGCCGTTGATCATTCCGCCGGTCGTCCTGGTTTTTGGCTATCTGCGGATGTATGGTACCGGATCGTTCCTGCCGCTGACGCTGACCACCACGGGCACCAATATCCTGCTGGTCGTCGGCTACGTCGTGCTGTCGCTGCCCTATATGTATCGGGCTGTTGATAACGGCATGGGCTCCATCGATATCGCCACCCTGACCGAGGCTGCGGAAAGCCTTGGTTCCTCTCGGGCGCGGATCGTTATCAACGTGATTTTCCCGAATGTCCGCTCGGCCATTGTCTCGGGTGCCTTCCTGACCTTCTCGATCTCGCTGGGTGAGTTCGTGATGACAAGTTTGCTGAACCGTCCGGGTTTTGGCCCTTACATGGTTCAGGTCGGTCAGGATCAGGCTTATCAGCCTGCCGCCATCGCCATCATGGCCTTTGCCTTCACCTGGGCCTGTATGGCTCTGATGGCGATTTTCGCAAACCGCCGTCCCGGCAGCCTGTTGTTGCCGCGCCGCCGCCAGAGGTCCGACACATGGCTGCACTGAACCTGACTAATGTCAGCAAAAGCTTTGGTACCAATATCGTTGTCAAAGATTTCAACCTTAATGTGACGCAGGGCGAATTCCTGTCCTTTCTCGGGCCGTCGGGTTGCGGCAAGACCACCATCCTGCGCATGATTGGCGGATTTGAAATGCCAACCTCGGGTACCATCCTGATTGATGGGCAGGATGTGACGCGCCTGCCGGCAAACAAGCGGCGGATCGGAATGGTTTTTCAGGCCTATGCGCTGTTCCCAAACATGAGTGTCCGCGATAACGTGGCCTTCGGGCTGAGAATTGCTGGCATACCACGGGCCGAGGTAGACGCGTGCGTGGCCGAGATGCTGGCGCTGATCAAGCTGGATCATCTGGGCGACCGCTATCCCTATCAGCTGTCGGGCGGCCAGCAGCAGCGCGTGGCACTGGCCCGTGCGCTTGCCCCACGCCCGAAGCTGCTTTTGCTGGACGAACCACTTTCGGCGCTGGATGCCAAAGTCCGTGTGGCGCTGCGCGACGATATCAGGGCTATTCAACGCAAGTTGGGGATTACCGCAATTTTCGTCACCCACGATCAGGAAGAGGCGCTGTCAATTTCCGACCGCGTCGTTGTCATGCATCAGGGCCGTGCCGATCAGATCGGTTCCCCTGCCCAGATCTATAACCGCCCTGCCACCCGCTTTGTGGCCAGTTTCGTCGGCCATTTGAATACTTTTGATGCGCGGCTGGAAAATGATGCCTCGTTGCAGTTTGCCGGCCGCAGGTTTGAACCGATGGCGCAGCTTCGCCTGTTGGCGTCTGATGCTGCGGTGAAAGGTGCCCTGAACGGTCCTGTCACCGTCGCGCTGCGTCCTGAGGCGCTGTCGCTGCGTCCCCGCCGCAATAGCGATTCTTCAATTGAGGGGAAGGTGCTGAACCATGATTTCCTCGGATCGGTTGTGCGCATCCGTTTCGAGGTCGCGGGCCAGCCGGTTTCAATCGACATGTTCAACAGCACCGATACCGAAGTGCCGGATCCCGGTAGCTCGGCCCAGCTTTATTTCGCGCCAGAAGACCTGCTGCTCCTTCCAAAATGAGGCAATAATGATTTTTCCAAGCTTTGACGTACCCGGCCGTTTCTGGCGTGGCAATCTGCATGGCCATTCAAACCTGTCCGATGGTGTGCTGTCACCGGAGGAGGTCTGCCGCCGCTATGCAGCGGAAGGCTATGACTTCACCTGTGTCACCGACCACTTTGTCGGTGTCTACGGTTATCCGATCACTGATACGGTGCCGTTCCGGCACAATGATTTCACCACAATCCTTGGCGCGGAAATCCATTCCGGTGCGATGGCAAATGGTGAATTATGGCATATCCTTGCTGTTGGGCTGCCGTCCGATTTTACGCCGCCTGACGCCCCCGGCTTCCGCCCGGTGGATGACATGGAATGTGCAGCCAGTCTTGCCCGCCGGGCCCGTGAGGCCGGGGCCTTCGTAGCAATTGCTCATCCGCAATGGTCTGGCTTGACGCTGGATGACGTCCGTCAGATCGATGCCGCCCATGCAGTTGAGATCTATAACCACGGCTGCGGAAATTGCGTTGCGCGCGGCGATGGCGCCGCCATCGCCGACCTGCTGCTGTCAGAGGGGTGCAATCTGACTCTGATTGCCACTGATGACAGTCATTTCTCCGAGCCGGACCATTTCGGCGGCTGGGTTATGGTCAAAACGACAGAGAACACGCCGGAGGCGCTGCTTGCGGCCTTAAAGGCGGGGCAATTTTACAGTTCGCAGGGGCCGCAGATCTACCATGCCGAATTGACCCCGGCCGGGATTGAGGTTGAATGCAGCGCTGCCGCCAGGGTGATTGTGCAGGGCGCAGGCTCTGCCGCGGTGCCGGTTCATGGCGAAAGCCTGACGCGGGCATTGGTACCGCTGGATCGCTTTGCGAATTTGCCCTGGCTGCGGGTGACGGTGATGGACCGCGCGGGCAAATGTGCCTGGACCAACCCAATCCGGTGTGAAACCTGAATATCGACCGAGATGTCACCGGACTGTCATCCGACCGACGTCCGGCTGTTGCAACTGGTGCTTAATCCGTGCCGCAACGGAAACTAAAACGACAGGCCGTGATGCGAATCGAAGCCAAGGAAATTACGCGGATCTTCGGTGCAACACGCGCCGTCGACAACGTGAATTTTACCATCGACCGGCCGGTGATGATCGGCATCATTGGCAGCTCGGGTGCGGGCAAGTCCACATTGCTGCGCATGATCAACCGGCTGACCGACGCAAGCGAAGGGCAGTTGCTGATCGACGGCCGCGACGTTCTGGCACTGAAAGCTGGAGCCAAACGTGCATGGCAGGCCGATTGTGCGATGATCTTTCAGCAGTTCAATCTGGTCGGGCGGCTTGATGTTGTTTGGAATGTGCTGCACGGGCTGCTGAACAAGCGCGGCACGCTTTCCACGTTGTTTAATATCTGGGCACGGGAAGACATCGACCGGGCTATTTCAATCCTCGATCGTCTGGGCATTGCAGAACAGGCCGGGAAGCGGGCCGAGGCGCTGTCAGGCGGCCAGCAGCAGCGCGTTGCTATCGCCCGTGCGCTGATACAGGATCCCCAGGTTATCCTTGCCGACGAACCGATTGCCAGCCTTGACCCGATGAATGCGCAGGTGGTGATGGACAGCCTGCGCCAGATCCACGAACAGGACGGACGCACGGTGATCGCCAACCTGCATACGCTGGACACAGCGCGACGCTATTGCGACCGGGTGATCGGGATGCGCAAGGGACGGATTGTCTTCGACGGCTCGCCTGACCAGCTGACCACTGGTGTCGCTCGCGACATTTACGGTGCCGGAGCCGAGTTTTCCGAACAGGCAACATCAACGGCCATCAACGGCCATCGACGGACCCGCCGCCGCCGACCGTGCCTATGCCGAGCGGATGATGGCGGAATAATTCTCAACAGGAGAAGACGATGAAACTCACCCTGATTGCTGCGCTGACGGGCGCGGCCATGGCCATCCCGGCCACCGCGCAACAGATTGCCGGATTCAATATCGGCGTTTTGGGTGGTGAAAATGCCCAGGACCGTATGACCAGTAACGAATGCCTGCGCAAATATGCCGAGGAAGAGCTGGGCGTGCCGGTCAAGCTGTTCACCCCTGCCGACTATGATGGCGTGATCCAAGGTCTGCTGGGTGGGACATTGGATATGGCGATCTTGGGCGCCTCGGGCTACGCCAAGGCTTATCTGACTGATCCCGAGGCGGTTGAGCCGGTTCTGGTCAAGACCAATCTTGACGGCAGCTCGACCTATTATTCCATCGGCTTTGCCCGCGCTGACAGCGGTGTCAAATCCATGGACAATCTGAAGGGCAAGGTGCTGGGCTTTGGCGATCCGAACTCGACCTCGGGCTATCTGATTCCGGCGGTCGAGATGCCGAAGGCCGGTTACCCGGTCCAGCCGGGTGCGTATTTCTCGGACGTGAAATTCACCGGTGGGCATGAACAGACTATCGTTGCGGTCGTCAATGGCGATGTCGCGGGCGGTGTGACCTGGGCCGATGGTCAGGGAGAATGGGAAGACGGTTATAACTCGGGTGCGCTGCGTAAAGCGGCGGACTCGGGTATTGTCGACATGAACGATATTGTGGAAATCTGGCGTTCCAGTCCGATCCCGGAAGGCCCTGTGGTGCTGCGCAAAGCGCTGCCTCATGACGTGAAGGATAAGATGACCGCGCTGATGGCTGGCCTGGTCGAGAAGGACCAGGAATGCGCTTATGGCGTCGCCAGTGGCGAAACTGCGGGCTTCGCCCCGGTTCTTCATGACGCCTATCAGACCATCATCGAGGTCCGTCAGACAAAAGAAGCCGCCGGCAGCTAAACGTCGGCTTCATACGGCGCGGGAGCTTTCCCGCGCCTCATTTATTTATGGATATGCCCATGACCGATATTATCCAGATTTCTGCCGACTACCGTGCTGCTGCCGGCCGCAAAAGGCTGTATTCGGGACTGCTCTGGGTGGTATTTGCGTTGCTGATGATTTCGGGTTTCGGACTTGCGAATGGGCGCAATGCCGGGGGGTTCCGGGACGGGTTGCCGCAGATCTTCGACTTTCCCTCGGAACTGGTCGCTGAAGCAGTTGCAAAGGCTGCGAACCTGCCGGGCCTGATGCTGAACTATGTCCCGGCGTTGATCGAGACAATTAATATTGCCACTGTGGCAACCCTGATCGGGATCTTGGGTGGTGGCGTTATGGCGTTGCTGTCGACGCCGGGCCTTGCGCCTTGGCCGCTACTGATCCCGATCTTCCGGCGGATGCTGGACATCGCCCGCGCCATCCCGGAACTGGTGATCGCGCTTGTCTTTATCTTCATCCTTGGTGGTGGTCCGGTTCCGGCGACGCTTGCCATTGCCTTTCATGCGGTTGGTGCGCTCGGCAAGTTATTTTCGGAAGTGGCTGAAAATGCCAGCCCGAAGCCGGTTGAAGGACTGCAATCGGTCGGGGCGAACTGGATCCAGCGCATGTGGTTCGGCGTCCTTCCACAGGTTGCACCAAACTGGATCAGCTATGCCATGCTGCGGTTTGAGATCAATATCCGCGCCAGCGCCATCCTCGGCTTTGTTGGCGCTGGTGGTATCGGGTATGAACTTCGCAACGCGATCAGCTGGGGGCAGGGTCGTTATGATGTGGCGGCGGCGATCTTCATTCTGTTGTTCCTGACCATCGTGTTCTTCGACCAGCTTTCCGGCATGATACGAGAAAGGCTGGTGCGGGGACATGCCGGGGGGCGGATCTGATGGCTATGGCAGAACTCAACGCGGGCGTTCATGCCGGGTTCCGGCGGCGGCAGATTGTCTCGTTGGCCGTGCCCGGTGTGGTGCTGGCCTATCTGATCTATATCGCTGTCGCTTTCGATCTGGCAGGGCTGGCCTCGCGTGCGCGGTGGGATAACGGGGTGCTGCTGTTGCAGGATTTCTGGTCCTACAAAACCTATGTGACGCGTGCAAACCGTGGTGATGGTGAGGTGATAACGGCAATCGAAGGGATGCGTAACGCCACGTATACACCGGGGCAGGAACCTGAATGGGTGGTGGCTGTACCGGATGGGGCCACTATGGTCGAACTGCCACGCGGCAATCGCGTCACCATTGCCACTGATGGCGTGGTTATGCTGGACGCGCAAGGCGAGGTCTTCCACATCACGCCTACGGCAACAGGGATCGAGACCGACATCATTGACCCGCCCGACTGGATCAATCTTTCCGACAAGCGCCTGACTGCCACGCTGCCCGCCGGTGCGCGGTTGACGGTCACCCGTTCACGTACAGAGGTTGCCCGCCGTTCGCCCGGATGGGAACTGTTCTTCTTTGACCTTTCCAGCCCCTTCCACGGCAAGTCGCTGCCGCAACTGATTGGCCTGGCCTTTAGTGGCGATGAGCTGAAACCTGGCCAATCCAATATTGCCGCCATGACGAATGATTTCTGGACCAACAGTGTCTGGCACCATGGCGATGTCGCTTGGGCCATGTTCGAAACGCTGCTGATGGCCTTTCTGGGCACGTTTGGGGCCGGGCTGATCTCGTTGCCACTGGCCTTCATGGCGGCGTCGAACTTCGCACCGTCGCGAATTGTGCGACAGGTCTTCCGGCGGGTTTTCGACTTCCTCCGGGGTGTCGATGCGCTGATCTGGACCATCGTTCTGTCCCGCGCATTTGGCCCCGGTCCGCTGACCGGCAGCCTTGCCATTCTGATGACGGATACCGGCAGCTTCGGCAAGTTATTTTCCGAAGCATTGGAAAATATTGATGAAAAACCGGTTGATGGATTGCGTTCGACCGGGGCTTCTGCGTTGCTGCGCATTCGCTGGGGTGTGATGCCCCAGATTGCACCGGTGATTCTGTCGCAGCTTCTGTATTATTTCGAATCCAACACCCGCAGCGCCACTATCATCGGTGCGATTACCGGTGGTGGGATCGGGCTTCTGCTGGTGCAGGCGATCCAGACCCAGAAGGACTGGGAGCATGTCAGCTATTACATTATGCTGGTGGTCCTGCTGATCATTGCCATGGACTGGATATCGGGCAAGATCCGGGCGCGGTTGATCCACGGAGGGACATGATGCCGAGGCTTTCGCCTGATGGACCGCTGATTCATGCTGGCGCGGAGTTATCAACGCGCAGTTTGGCCGTTATTGTGAGATAGGCGAGGGTGTTCGTATCCTGAACTGCACATTCGGTGATTACAGCTATTGCGAGCGGTTGTCCGACATTGCCAATACGACTATCGGCAAGTTCACCAATATCGCTGCCATGACCCGGATCGGTCCGACTGATCATCCGATGACCAGGGCCAGCCTGCATCATTTTCTGTATCGCTCAGAATATTACTGGGATGATGCCGAAGCCGACCGGGATTTCTTTGCCGCTCGCGCGGCCCGGAGGACGGAAATTGGGCATGACACCTGGATCGGGCATGGTGCCATCGTGAAGCCGGAAATCTGTGTTGGCCATGGTGCCATTGTTGCAGCGGGCGCGGTTGTCATCCATGATGTACCCGACTGGGTGATTGTTGCCGGTTGTCCGGCCAGACCCCTGCGCCGTCGTTTTCCTGAGCAGGTCGGTGACCGTCTGATGCGGCTCGCGTGGTGGGACTGGGATCATGACAGGCTGCGGCATGCCCTTCCGGATTTCCGCCGCCTGCCAGTTGCCGTGTTTCTGGACCGCTACGAATCCTGACTGTCATGGCTATCAAGGATCAGTGTCACCCGCTCGCCCGCCCACCAGGCCAGGCCGCGCTCGATCATGTGACCATTGGCGGTGTTGATGGATTCGGTGCGCAACAAGGCATCGCCCGGTGCTATCTGAAGTGCCGCGGCCTGTGCTTCGTTGGCAAGTGTTGCTGTCATCCGCGTGTGGACGCGGGTGTAGTCATCAATGTTACACGCCGCCAATGCCCGCGTGATTGAGCCTTCCTGTGATAGTGCCCCGAACAGGTCATTTGATAAATTGGCTGGAAAAGCCGACCTGAACAGCGCCATTGGCCGGTAATCGACGGTGGAGACGCCTTCGACCACATGAACTTTCGCGCCGACTGGGATTGCCAGCGCCTCCGCTTCGGCGCGGTCGCTGCTGCGGGTTATGATGCTGTCGATTGTCCGGCCCGGTACGTGACCGGCCAGCTCGATATTGCGATGAAAGCGTACGCGTTCGCCCAGTCGGTATTCCAGTGGTGTGGCGGCGACGAAGACACCTGCGCCCCGGCGCGAAAAAAGCAGGCCTTCTTCGGCCAGAACGCGGACTGCCCGGCGCAATGTGTGACGGTTGACGCCAAAGCGGGCGGCCAGTTGTGCCTCGGGTGGAAGCTGGTTGCCGGGACGCCACTGACCGGCCGCAATTTCACGGCGCAATGTGTCGGCGATGCTTTGCCATAGACTCATTTGTCACCAAACCTTCATGGGTTTCGTCTTGTCCGACCAGTTTGGCGGGCGTATCAGATGTCTAGTTGTATAGTTCGGGATTCGAGAGATGTCACTTGAGAATATGCAGGTTTTCCGCCGTGAGGCGCTAGGTCTTCTGGCCCGCGCTCCTGTCACGCGACTGGCTGAACTGCTGCCCGATCTTCCCCAACACGATTTGTTGCGGGCACCTGAGATCGGCGCTGTCATGATGCGTGGCCGGGCAGGGGGAACAGGGACTGTCTTCAACTTTGGCGAAATGACGGTGACGCGCACTTCGGTCCGCCTGAAGAGCAGTGGCACGGTTGGGCATGGCTATGTGCAGGGATGTGATAAGGATCATGCGCGACGCGCCGCGCTTGCCGATGCACTGGCACAGGACGATCCGTCCCGTATCGAGTCGATTATCCTGACCCCGCTGCGCACCGAAGAGGTTGCCCGCCGTACTGCCACCGCTGCCGAGGCCGCCCGCACCCGTGTCGAATTCTTCACTCTTGTTCGCGGAGAGGACGAATGAACGAACTGTCCGGCGGTTTCACCGATGCTGCTATCGAATCCGCCATCGCCTTTCGCGCAATCTTGAAGGTGACCGCACGTCCCGGTCGGGTTGAGCGGCTGAGTAGCCATCACGGTTCTGCGCCGATATCAAACGCGGCTGCTGCGGTTCTGCTGGTTCTTGCGGACCGGACGACACCGCTGTATCTGGCTGGAGATCATGATAATCCGGCGCTACGCCAATGGATCGCCTTTTACTCCGGCGCACCGATTGTGCCGGCCGAAAGCGCAACATTCGCGCTTGGGTCCTGGTCCGCATTGATGCCGCTAGACCGGTTTGCCATCGGTACGCCGGAATATCCCGACCGCTCGGCGATGTTGATCGTGGATAGGCATAATTTTGATGCCCCCCCGGTTGAGTTGCGCGGCCCTGGTATCAAGGGTCGCGCAATGCTTGCACTTCCCGAACGCGAGGCATTCATGGCCAACCACGCGCGCTTCCCGCTTGGCTGGGACGCGATTTTCTGTGGTGAAAACCAGCTGGCGGCGTTGCCACGTTCAACGGAGGTGCGCTGATGTATGTTGCTGTTAAAGGGGGTGAACGCGCCATTGACGCGGCCCATGACTGGTTGGACCGATCCCGGCGCGGGCCGGCTGATCAGCCGGCGCTGGGTACCGAACAGATCCGTGACCAACTGACCATCGGCACGGCGCGGGTGATGGCCGAGGGTTCGCTGTATGATCCCGACCTCGCGGCGCTGGCGATCAAGCAGGCACGCGGGGATATGATTGAGGCGATCTTCCTGATCCGTGCCTATCGCACTACGCTGCCGCGCTTTGGTGCATCAAAGCCGGTCGATACCGCCGGGATGCTGGTCAAACGCCGGATCAGCGCCACCTTCAAAGATGCGCCGGGAGGCCAGATCCTTGGGCCAACCTTTGATTATACCCACCGGCTGCTGGATTTCCGGCTGCAGGCAGATGGCGAATTGCCTACCGATCCGCTTGAACCGACCATTACTGCTCCCGAACCAGTGCCGCATATCCTCTCGTTCCTGAATCGTGATGGGCTGATCGAGAATGCGCATCCCTGCGACACCACCCCCGCCGACCTGACGCGTGAGCCGATGGAAATCCCCGCTGACCGGGCCATACGTTTGCAGGCACTGGCGCGCGGTGATGAAGGCTTCCTGCTTGGTCTCGCCTATTCAACACAGCGTGGCTATGCCCGCAACCATGCCTTCGTAGGTGAATTGCGCATCGGCACCGTTGCGGTGGAAATGGATATCCCCGAGCTGGGCTTTGCCATTGAGTTGGGCGAGGTCGAATTGACCGAATGCGAGACGGTGAACCAGTTCAAGGGCTCAAAAACCGAACCCGCGCAATTTACCCGCGGCTATGGCCTGACCTTTGGCCAGACCGAACGCAAGGCGATTGCCATGGCGCTTGTCGACCGGGCGCTGCGCTGGCAGGAACTGGGTGAGGATGATCAGGGCGCACCTGCGCAGGATCAGGAGTTTGTCCTGTCTCATTGTGATAATATTCAGGCCACGGGGTTTCTGGAACATATCAAGTTGCCTCATTACGTTGATTTCCAGGCTGAACTGGAACTCGTGCGCCGATTGCGTGCGGGTACCGCTGGTGCCATGCAGGAGACTGCATAATGACCGATCAGGCCTATAATTTTGCTTATCTGGATGAGGATACCAAGCGCATGATCCGCCGCGCGGTCCTGAAGGCGCTGGCAGTTCCGGGCTATCAGGTGCCTTTTGCCAGTCGCGAGATGCCTATGCCTTACGGCTGGGGTACTGGCGGAGTGCAGGTGACTGCGGCCATGCTGCGGTCTGATGATGTGCTAAAGGTCATTGATCAAGGTGCGGATGATACCACCAACGCCGTCAGTATCCGCAAGTTCTTCCAGTGCACAGCCGGGGTAGCGGTCACGGAACGCACCAGCGATGCGACGATGATCCAGACCCGCCACCGCATTCCGGAAACTCCCCTGACCGAGGACCAGATTCTGGTTTATCAGGTGCCGATTCCCGAACCGATGCGTTTTCTGGAGCCGCGAGAGACCGAAACGCGACGCATTCATGCGCTTGCCGATTACGGGCTGATGCAGGTCCGTCTTTACGAAGACATTGCCCGACATGGCGAGATTGCGACCAGTTATGCTTATCCGGTCGAGGTTGCGGGGCGCTATGTTATGGACCCTTCGCCGATCCCGAAATTCGACAATCCGAAGATGAACGACTCTCCGGCGATTCAGCTTTTTGGAGCCGGGCGCGAACAGCGGATCTATGCCGTGCCGCCCTATACGCGAGTGGGAAGCCTCGATTTCGATGACTATCCGTTCGTGGCCACCAAGGCTGATCATGAATGTACGATCTGTGGATCGGGTGACTGTTATCTGGATGAAGTTATTACGGATGATGCGGGCGGCAGGATGTTTGTTTGTTCAGACACGGATTACTGCGCCCGGCGCGTGGACGGGGGTGCGGCATGATGAACATTGCTGATTATCAGATGAGTGGGGTACCGGTTGTACCTGAAGGACCGCTTCTGTCGGTGCGCGGCATCAACAAGCGCTATGGTGCTCGGATTGGCTGTGCAGATGTTGGCTTTGATCTGTGGCAAGGCGAGGTGATGGGCATCGTGGGCGAAAGCGGCTCGGGCAAATCGACGCTTTTGGGCTGCCTGTCAGGCCAGCTACAGCCTGATGATGGGCAGGTGATCTGGCAAGGTGCGGATGGACCGGTCGATACCCTCACCATGGTCGAGGCTGATCGTCGCCTGTTGGGTCGTACCGAATGGGCCTTCGTGCATCAGAACCCCCGCGACGGGTTGCGCATGGGGGTCAGCGCCGGCGGCAATGTCGGTGAACGCCTGATGGCCACTGGCGCACGGCATTACGGTCGCATCCGCGACACTGCCGAGGACTGGTTGTACCGGGTCGAGATTGATGCGGCCCGTATCGACGACCGGCCGTCGCAGTTTTCTGGCGGGATGCAACAGCGCCTGCAGATCGCACGTAATCTGGTCAGCGGCCCGAAACTGGCTTTCATGGACGAACCTACGGGCGGGCTGGATGTCAGCGTGCAAGCGCGGTTGCTGGACCTGCTGCGCGGGCTGGTGCGTGATATGGGCCTGTCGGCGGTGCTGGTTACGCATGATCTGGCGGTGGTGCGGTTGCTGGCTGATCGACTGATGGTGATGAAGGATGGAAGGGTCGTGGAAAGCGGCCTGACCGATCAGGTTCTGGATGATCCGCAGCATGGCTATACGCAACTGCTGGTCTCCTCGGTTCTGCAGGTGTGATGATGATCGAAGTAAAAGATGTGGCGAAGGAATTTACGCTACATAATCAGGGCGGCACTGTGCTGCGCGTGATGGAAGGTGCCAGCCTGCATGTGGCACCGGGCGAGTGCGTGGCACTGACAGGTGCGTCGGGGTCGGGAAAATCGACCCTGATGCGGATGATATGGGGCAATTACCGCACCGATCATGGCGAAATCCGGGTCGGCGATACTCAGATTTCGGGCGCCGAACCGCGTCAGATTGTCGGGTTGCGCCGTACAACACTTGGATATGTCAGCCAGTTTCTGCGTGTCGTCCCCCGCGTTCCCACCCTGACCGTGGTGGCCGAGCCGTTGCTGGCGCTTGGGGTTGCCCGATCCGAGGCCGAGGCGCGGTCCGTCGATCTGCTGACCCGGCTGAAGATTGCGCCGGACCTGTGGGATCTGTCACCCACGACTTTTTCCGGTGGCGAACAGCAGCGCATCAATATCGCGCGTGGCTTTGTCCATCCCTATCCGGCGCTGCTGCTGGATGAACCGACGGCCAGCCTTGATGCCACGAATCGTGAAACTGTGCTGCGGCTGATTGAAGAAGCGAAGGTGCGCGGCGCAGCTATTTTGGGCATCTTCCATGACGAGGCAGCGCGGGACCGGCTATGCAACCGACAGGTTGATGTCACCGGCTTTACGTCCGGCCGTGCGGCATGAGCGATGCACTGATCGCTGTGGTCGGACCTTCGGGTGCTGGCAAGGATACGCTGATGCGGGCGGGAGTGGCTGCCATGCCCGGTATCCATCTGGTCCGCCGCGTTATCACACGCCCCAGCGACAATAACAGCGAGGACTTCGAATCCGTCAGTCGTACGGAATTCATCCGCCGTCGTGCGGCTGGTAATTTCATACTGGACTGGCTGGCGCATGGGCTGCATTATGGTGTGCCACATCCTTCGGGGAAGGGCATATGGCTGATGAACCTGTCGCGCGGGGTGCTGCGAGAAGCTGCCAGAGCAATGCCGAGACTCGGTGTCATCCATGTTACCGCAGATCCCGAAGTGCTGATGGCCCGGCTTGCGGGGCGTGGACGCGAAAATGCTGTGGACATTGCGTCCCGCATTGCCCGAGACATCAATCTCGACGCGACGGGCTTGCCCGTTATTACTATCGATAATTCCAGCGATCTCGCGGTGGCCGAAGCTGCCTTCATCGCCGCTGTTCAGGAGTTCTTGCAATGATTCTCGCCAATGCCGATCTGGTCTTGTCCGACTGTGTAATGCGTGGTGCCATCCATGTCGAAGGTGAGCAGATTGTCGGGATCACCGAAGGCGATGCGGTTCCGCCTGGTGCCGTGGATTGTGGGGGCGACCTGCTGATTCCCGGCCTGATCGAGCTGCATACCGATAATCTGGAACGCCATATCCAGCCGCGCCCCGGCGTGGATTGGCCGCATGAAACCGCGATCCTTGCCCATGACGGTGAACTTGCCTCGGTTGGGATTACGACAGTTTTTGACGCGCTCAGGGTGGGATCCATTTACGGTGCGGGCAATGGCTATGCACCCTATGCGCTTGCTCTGACCGAGGAAATCAATGCGCTGACGGCCCGGCAAGCAACCCGGATCAGCCATTTCATTCATCTGCGAGCCGAGATCTGTTCTGAAACCCTGATTGAGGAGATGGAGGCATTCGGCCCCGATCACCGTGTCCGGCTGGTCAGTCTGATGGACCATACGCCGGGGCAACGTCAGTTCCGCGACCTCTCGAAACTTGAGGAATACGAGAAAGGCAAGCATGGGATGAGCGATGCTCAATTCGCCTCCCATGTTGCTATGCTGAAAGATCTGCGTGCCCGGATCGGTGACGGGCACGAGACGACGGTGGTGCGGATTGCGCAGCAGCTTGGCGCAACGCTGGCCAGCCATGACGATACAACCGCCGAACAGGTTGGCACCAGCGCCGGCCACAGCGTGAAGCTGGCCGAATTCCCGACCACGGTCGAGGCCGCGCAGGCTAACCGAGATGCCGGGATCAAGATTATCATGGGGGCACCGAATCTGATCCGGGGCGGCAGCCATTCGGGTAATGTTGCCGCCGAAGAGCTGGCGCGTGCAGGCCTGTTGGACATCCTGTCCTCGGATTACATTCCCTCCAGCCTGATGCTGGCTGCTTTCCATCTGGCGGCGATCTGGGGTGACGTGCCGCGTGCCATCGCCACGGTGACGGCGACGCCTGCCGCAGCGACTGGTCTGACGGATCGCGGCTGGATTGCCGAAGGTTTGCGTGCTGACCTTGTTCGCGTTGATCAGTCGGCACCCGTACCGTTCACACGCGCTGTATGGAGTAAGGGGCGTCAGGTAAGCTGAACTGTGATCCATGCTCATGGGCGTTTAGTATCGCCGGATATGAGCGTACACAATTTGACCATTACCACGATTGTACTGCTTGGATGGCAGGTAGTTATTAGAGCGGGTCAGTTTTTCTCTGAATCGAGAGTGTTTTCCCATCCGGGGTCGATCGTGATTCAGATTCCATACTGGTGGGGGAGGCCAGCATGGATGACGAAAGCCTATTCGAATGACCTCAGAGAGCGCGTGGTCGCGGCGATGCAGTCGGGTGAGAGCTGCCGCAGTGTTGCCGCCCGTTTTGGTGTCGCGCCGTCGAGCTTGGTGAATTGGACGAACCGGGTGCGGCGGACCGGATCGGCCCGACGCGGATGGTCTTCATCGATGAGACCTGGGTGAAGACGAACATGGCCTCGCTCCGGGGATGGGCGCCGAAGGGCGAGCGGCTGCTGGGCGCGGCACCTTTGGCCCTGTCCCGGTAGTGTGCCGGTCTGCTGAGAGCGATGCTCTCAACAACGGAGACACGATATGACAGCGCTACACAGCGACGAATTCAAGCGGGATGCGGTTCGCATTGCGCTCACCAGCGGGCTGACACGGCGTCAGGTTGCGTCTGATCCTGGGATCGGGCTTTCGAGGCTCGGGAAATGGATCCGGGCGATTGCCGATGAGGCGAAGGTGCC
>JBKEAB010000133.1:0-10088 GCA_047971845.1 Paracoccus sp. (in: a-proteobacteria)
CCACGGCGGGAGCCATTGCACGAAACGAAGCTGTGAGAGCCTGCAAATATCTCGGACGGACACTCTGGCGAAAGCTGACCGGGTATCACCGCCGGAGCCGCGCAGAGACGAAGATGAACTGCGTCAAACTCCTTGGCCAAGGCCTCATGGCCCGAGACTTCGACCGACAGGTCGCTGAGCTCCAGGTCCGGATCGCGGTGCTGAACCGCTACACGGCTCCTAGCATACCCGTCACTGAGCCAATAGGATAAGGGATATTCTCTCAGGTACAGCTTTGGCTGGGTAATTAGTCAGATCTGTTTGGCTGTGCATGACCTCGAACATATCTGCACCCAGAAAGGCCCCAATCTGACGAATTGCTTCCATTCTCTCGGAAAAATGAGTTTCTGTCCAAGAATGGGTCTTTGTTATGAACCCGCCATCTTTCAAAAGCTGCCCCGCCAATTTGAAGTTAAGCGTGCCATACATCGACAGCGCTGCTCTTCTTATGCCCGCCGGAGACCATGAGGTTTTGTCACCGGGGATAACCATGACATCTGCTGCACCAAACCTTCTGAGCTGTTCGGCCTGTACATAGGCCTCAAGGGTAATACGGCGCTGTATAACACTGATCCGCTTACGGCCAATTGCAGCTACCAATGCAACAGCATGAAAGGCAGACCCATCGACACCCAGAATTAATTCTGCCGCCTTGTAACGGGCGAGCTGTTCCTGAAAGCTATACTCTTGCGGATGAAAAATCTCGTACCCTTCTGCATGCAACAACTTTTCCAGACGAGCTTCTTCGATTAACGTTCCATGTGTACCCGGCAGCCGGCTACGCGAAATGTAAATCTTTGCTCCCCCTTGCGGATCGATAGAACTTGCGAAACGCTTAATAATCATCTGACGATGTTCAGGTGCAGCCAACGCCATCTCCAAGCCCCCGCTGCCCTGTGGAGGAACGACCAGTTTGTGAAATGTGGTTGCTTGATCCGGCCAGACGAATGGAGGAAGCTTAATCCCGCACAGTTCAGCGAATTCCTGCATCTTGGCTTCAATTACCGAAGAAGACGTAGCTTTTGCTTTCAGCATAAGAGCCACATCGGCTGTTGATCCGGCTTTTCGCAGCCACCAAAGCCGTGCTGTTGATTCCAGCAGGAAATGACCGAACATTGACGAGTAATGACCCAGAAAGACCGCCGTTCTGGGATCAGAAGGACCTGCAGGAGGGATATCGGATATTGTTGGCGGCTCTGCGGCAAGCGTATTGGAAGAATGCCAACAGGAAGCTGCAGTTGGCTGTATACCATCAGACGTCAGAATCCCGCCGTTCAGCTTCCACTCACGCCTGCGGCGAGTTGAGGGAACGTAAATACCGTTTTCCAGAATAACGGTCTGCTCACTGATAGGGCGATCATGATCCAGATTAAATAGAGCCAAGTTGGTCTCCTGGATCAAACAAGCATTTCATTTTTGAAGGTAACCCTTCTCTTCGAAGTGAGCCGTCAAGATTATCTCAGACATGGAAGTCATTGATATATTGTTATTGTTTTGTAGCAATAATTCCCCCGGAAAGTAAGGGGCTTTAAAAGTAGAATTTTCTCGGCAAAATACACGAGGAGATTTCGTATGAAGATAAGCAGATACACAGAAGCGCAGATACTCGCGATCCTGCGGCAGGCCGAAGGTGGTGTGCCTGTGGCTGAGTTGTGCCGGGAGCATGGCATAAACAGCGCCTCGTTCTATTTGGCGGGCGAAGTATGGCGGCATGGATGCGTCGGTAATCAGCCAGATAAGGGCAATTGAGGACCGGTGGCTGAAGAAGATGTTCGCCAAACTCAGCATGCAGAACGAATTGCTGAACTGCGAAGGTAAACGCCACTGGCTTGAGAGAACCTGAGCAGGCCCTTCGGGATCAGCGAGACCTGCTATCGCTACAGCCCAAAACTGAAGACCGGGTACGCGTTAATCGCCGATCTGCTGACCGGGGTGCACAAGACTTGGGGGGGGCGGGCTGTGTTTCCTGCATCTGCGCAATGTCAAAGGGTGAGGGCGAAGGTCATTGATCCGAATGAATGCCCGAACGATGGAACCACAAGCAGGTCTATATCTGATCAACACCGATCCTTTGGAGGGGTTTATTCGGATTTGGTATTGGGACAGTCACAACATCAGCCGTTACACCGATAAAGGCGATCCAAAGATGGTCACGCGCCGGATCCATGGCAGAATGAACGGCTATACAATCGGATCCACTATTTTGCCCGTTCAAGGGATCAGGGAAGGGCAGTTCATTCCCAGCCCTGATCCAGTCTGCCAGTGCGCAGTATGCTATTATGGTTCCTGCGCTATGATTGCCGCATAACCGGCATGCCAATCGGGATATTGCAGAGAGAAACCAGGCAGGTTGCACAAGGCATCATTTCGTAACCGTCTGTTTTCCGCATAGAAACCCGCAGCAGCGGGCGGCAGGGCGGCATCGTCAAATGCAATTTTTGGTGGTGGCGGCAAATCCAGCACTCGTGCCAAACCGAGCGCAATTTCGGATGACGGGCAAGGATTGCCATCTGCCAGGTTGGTCAGTCTGATTCCCCCGGCTGCTGACATCGCCGCAAGGGTTGCCGCGACAATATCATCCCGATGGATCCGGTTGAAGACCTGTCCCGGCTTGATGATGGCCCGTGCCGTTCCCGCACGTAGTTGCGTCAGGATGTTCCGTGTGCCGGGACCATAAATCCCGGCAATCCGAAAGATATCCAGTGCAGTTTCCCGGGAAGCAGCAAAATTGTGCCATTGATCTTCGGCTATCAACCTGGCCTTTGCATCCGTTCCGACCGGAGCCGGTGGCTGGGTTTCGTCAATCCATGCTCCGTCGCAATTGCCATAAACTGCAGATGAGGAATAATACCCTACCCAGCCCAGCTTGCCGAAGAGGTCATTCTCGGGCGGCAATGCCGATAGCGCAGCATATGCCGGGCAACCGGTCGCGGCCGGAGGGGCAGAAATCAGCAGATCCGTCACACCGGAAAAGGCATCAGATGGCAGATTGCCATCCTGATCCGGTATCCATGGTGTAATTCCGGCACCCTGCAGGGTTTCCGCCTTTTCCCCGCTGCGGGCAGTGGCGGATACCGATCCGCCTGCTGCCAGTACTCGCAAGGCAACCTCATGTCCCGTATATCCGGGGCCGAACAGGAACAGGTGACGGCCGTTCAGTTCGTAGCTCATGCTGCGTTTTCCACAAGACGGGATTCAAGCGCATCGAAAGCTGTCAGCTGGGACGGGATCAGGGCGCAGTTCTCGTCACGGCCAAGGTAAACCTTGAACATGCAACCGCCGTTTCCATCGTAGAACTGGACTGAACGGGTCTCCATGGAAAACAGCTTACGCCGGACAAATGCCACACGGGTACAAGCTGCAGCATTCAGGTGTCCGGAAATTGGCTTGCCTTTCAGGTTGTACATTCCTTCAGCAAGGGTTCCGCCGCCAAGTGGAGCCTTGGCTTCCAGAATGACCGGACCGGTATTGACGATGAAGGTGATTTCACCCCAGCCTGCGATCTCATCAAGGATTTCAGGCATCAGGTTGCCGGGCAAATGGGTTACCTCGCCTTCCGGCAGGGCTTCCAGTACCGCCAGCGTGGTCACCCCTGCATTGCGGGCAATGTCTTCAAGCGCAGCGGTCGGATTGGCGGTAAGCGCTTCGGTGAGTGTCTGGGTCATGTCAGTTCCTTCAGGTCAGGGTGCTGGTCAAGCCAGCGGATGAGCCGCCCGGTCATGGCAACCTGCCAAAAGCGACCGGCCCGGGTCAGGCGGTAAAAACGGTGACGAGGTGTGAATAATCCGGCTTGTGTCCATTGTCCCAGAAGCGGGTCCAGATGGTCGTTGATGCCGAGCCCGGGGTTGGGGCAAAGCTGATCGAAGGCAGTCTGGACTCGTGCAGGATCATAGCTGCCGCGTTCCATGCCTGCCTTGATGGCATTTGCCAGTCCGGTCAGTGGGCCTTGCCGCATCATGCCTTCAGTCAGGCAGGAACCATCGCCGGCACGTTGCGTGAATCCTCCCAGATCAGAGGTGATGCGATAATTGTATCCTCCCAGAAAACCGCCGGCCCCAGCCCCGAAGGGCAGACAGTCAGCCCCCGTCTTGATGGACAGGTTATAGGCGTTGCGTTCACGCAGGCTGCCTTGCCAGTGTGTTGTGGAAATCTGAGTCCAGCCTTCGGCTTCGGCGGATTCTTCACCCGCAGTGAAATATGCGCCTTGTTCATGTGCACCGGCAATTTGCTTTTTGCCCTTCTCAACCGCTGTCAGCAAAGGCGTTCCCGGAATGAGATTAAGCGAGTAAAGATCCAGCCCATCCAATCCAAGCGCAGCGCAAAGGCGGACATCATCGGCGATATCGTCGGGTTTCTGATCAGGCAGGCCAGATATCAGGTCGACAACGATGGCTCCGCGATCCAGCCCGACCAGTTTTTCCAGCAGGGCAATGATTTCATTGCGCCCGGCCTTGCGTCCCAGGGGGCGGCGCAGGCGATCGGAAAAGCTTTGCACGCCCAGTGATACCCGGGTGACACCCGCATCAAAGGCAGCAAGAGCCTTTTCCGTATCAAAGGAGATGACACGCCCTTCCAGCGTAATTTCGCAGTCAGGGGCAAGGGGCAGGTTCTCACGAACGGCCCGGACCAGTCGGGCAATATCCGGTCCGGCAAGTGCGGTTGGCGTACCTCCACCCATATAGACAGCCAGAAGCGGTGGCCCTTCACAGACGGGGCGCTGCACAAAGTCCTTCAGTTGGGCAATGACGGCATCGACATAGGATGCCCCTGCATCTTCACGCCATGCGTTCTGATAGAACCCACAGAAGTGACAGTGGTTCTCACAAAACGGAATATGGATATAGGCCACGGCCTGGCGCGTGCGGGGGGATGCATGAACCTGATCCCATAATGATGGAACCTGTGGCGGGGGAACCGGGGACATGCCGGTAAAAGGGTGGACTGCCCGCTTGCCCGGGAAGGCATCGGCCAGTGGATCGGATCCGATCGTGGCAAAGAGGGATTCGATTGTTATTTCGTCAGCACCGGCCCCTTGAAGGGCCGCTGCAGCACTGAATGGATTGGGTGCGGGCTTAGTCATTTCCGATAACCTGCTGGGCAGAACGGGCGCAATAAACGGCTGGTTTGGCACTGGCATCCGGTTCGCAGGTCTCGTCAGTGGCAAGCGGTGCAATCCGGAAATCTCCTGAAACGGGGATCTCCACCCGATACTGGTTGATTTCAGCCTCGGGTGAGACCCCGTGTTCAAACGGGGTCAGGCGCAGTTCGGTTTGCCCACAGGCGGTCAGGATGGGTGGATTGTCAGCCTCGGTCAGGATCTGGGTAATGACATCACGTGTACCTTCGCATTCGTCGGGGCTGTCCTGTTCGGTCAGCGTCACACGCGTACCGCCATCAGCCATGAGGGTCAGGATCAGAAGGGATGTTTTCAGCATGGAAGCCTCAGAACCGTTTGGTCAGGAAAAGATTTACAGAACGTTCGGCACCGGGCATCTGTTCATAAGGTGTATAGCTGCGGTCGGTGAGGTTGTTGAGTTCTGCAACAAGCAACAGATCATTCGGAAGCTGAACATCACTGCGCAGGTTCAATGTCGCATAGCCTGCAGCCGACCCGGATACGGTGCCGTCATCATCACGATAATCAACACTGCTTTCGCCACGCAGGAACAGATCAAATGTGCCGTTCAGTGTTGCGGTTTCCCAATCCTTACGGACACCTACCCGGCCTGAAACGGTTGGCGAGCCGCTGTCAAATGTTTTGTAACCGTTTGCATATTCCAGTTGCCGGCGCATAACCGATGCCGAGGTATAGGGTGTCAGGCCCCAAACGTTCAGATCGTGTTCGGCATAGACCTCAAGCCCCCAGCTTCTGGCCTGATCGACGTTCCTGTAGGTTCCGTCACGGCCTGAATAGACGGTTGCAATGTAATCCGAAGCATCCGTGTAGAACAGCGTGGCATCAAGCTGTGTACCACCCATGTCGTAACGCGCACCAAGTTCAAACGTCGTTGCGGTTTCAGGTTTGAGGTTGGAATTGCCAACAATGGTCTGACCACCGGCTGTTGTTGTCAGGAACAACTGGCCAAGTGTCGGATAGATATAGCCTTGGGACAGGTTGGCACGTACGGACAGACTGTCCCGTGGCGACCAGACCAGACCCACCGATGCAAGGCCAAGACTGTCCGAATTCGAATCGGAGCCATTATCCACGCCGTTTGTCGTTGATTTCAGGTGCTCTGCCTCAACATCATACCAGCGGGCCCCGATGGTTGCGGTCAGCTGATCTGTCAGATCGGCCTCATGCTGGCCAAAGACCGAGAATGTACGGATCTTTGCATCATCATAGCGTGTGGTTGTGGTCGGCAGCATGATCGTTGTCACGGTCGACTTGTCAGTTTCCAGCTGGTCATCTTCGTATTCCAGCCCGATCATTGTCCGGCTGTTTTCTGAAAAACTCATCTCTGCACGGAGGTTGATGCCCTGGGTTTCCTGCTTGTCCAGCGAGTTTGAAACGACATTCATCGACATGAATGGATTCATGGCGACAGTCACATCATTTTTGAATTCCCGGTCGATGGTCTGGCGGTAGACATCAAAGGACAACCGGTCCAGCCATGGCGTCAGATTTGTACCTTCATAAAAGGCAGAAAACTTACGCAAATCCCGATGCGGCAATGAAATGATAAAGTCGGGATCGCCGGTATAAACATTTGCCGACAGGTCATAGCGCTGTCCCCTGATCCCGAAGTAATGGTCCCCGACGCGATAACCGAAATGCGCGGACAGACTGCGGTCGGCCGTGTCTGACGGCACGAGTGTACCATCCGGCGAGTCGCGGTCATCCTGATCCATGCGGCCATAAGACAAACGGTAATCAAAGGCTCCGGGACCGCTGTCGATGGTGCCAGATGCCGTTGCCGAATAACGATAACCTGAACTTGCCGACAGATAACCTGCCGTCATACCCAGTTCGAACGGTTTGTCGGTGCCTTTCTTGGTAATGATGTTGATCACACCGCCAATGGCCCGGCTGCCTGATACGACAGAGGATGACCCGCGCACCACCTCAATCCGTTCAATCGTGGTGGGATCGACCAGAATGGGCTGGCCATAATTGGTGTGGTCAGTCAGTTTCTGTCCATCAATCATGATGGCAACCCGGCGTGAGGTTTCCCCGCGGATCGCGACCCGCTCAATACCTTCTTCCGTGATGTGCATTCCGGGGACATCACGCAAAAGGGTAGCAATGGATACCGGTGCAGTTTTGTCGATATCCTCTTCGCTAATAATACTGATCGAGGCCGGGTTCTTCATGACTTCTGTTGGCAGGCCCGTCCCGATCAAAGTGATTGTATCAAGCACGACAGCATCGGTTTGTGCCAATGCGGGCTGTGCAAAAACCAGTGTTGAACACATGGCAATGTGCCATTGCGTATTGAAGGGAAAGGCCATCTGATTCTCTTTCGGCAAGGAAACGGGTTCTGTATTTTGCCTAGCGAAAGCGGGGTTAGCGTGAACCAACTGCTGGTAAGGGCAGGAGTCAATGAAAACGCAAAGTATCCTGATAAATACTATCAGGCTTATCTATGAGGTGTTGCCTTTTTGCACCTGTGAGCAGACTTTTTATACATGTGGTTTGGATATTGATATTGACGAAACTTATTCCAGCAAATCTGTTGCCGGGTTTTCCGAAATTTCGACGTCCTTGTAATAACTTTGTGCCTGATTGGCGGACCGGTGCAGGGAAAGTTGCATCGCAGCAGGCAAGGGGGCACCATCAAGCGCAGCCTGAGTCAAAAAACCTGACCAGAGGCCGTGTGTACTGGCAAAATTGGCAGGATAGCCAGCCAGCCCCAACCGGTTACGGATAATCAGCCTGATCCCGTCGGGGGGTAATGCGTCGGGATAGAGGGCGATCTGCCAGACTGACAGGGCGGAACAATGGGCCATCTGTCAGACGTGCCAGCCGGATCCACGCCATGACGGCCCTGGCTGCACGACCCTTCAGTGGCAGGCATGGGACGCGGTCTGGTCCGGTAGTTTTGGTATGCAGCAGGCGAATGCGGATCAGGCCCTTTTCATCAAATTCACATGTATCAATATCATCAAGGCTCAGTGCTGCGATCTCCGATCGACGCCGCCCACCAGAGGCCCATCCCAGCATCAGCACCGCCTGATCACGAATACCGCGATAACTGACATCACGGGTCTTCAGCATGTCTTCCAGTATCTTGCGGGTTATGGGGTGGGCAGATTTCGGAATGCGTTCCCGCGCGGCTGCCCGTCGGGCTTTGGCGCGTGCCTGTCGGATCAGCGGGGCATCAAATGGGCTGGGAAGGTTCTTCATGCGGTGAAACGCCCGCCATGAGGCAATACGCCGGTCCAGTGTCGAAGGTGACGGGCAGGCAAGTGACCGGCGCAACCCGGCGGCAATCATTTCCTGCGCAACTTTCTGTGCCGGACCCGGCTGTTCGGTCAGATCAGTCGAATGATCGAGAATGAAGCGCAACGCCACGGTATCGGTTTCCGGCCAGTTTTTTTGGGGGTGCCGAAGGTGGCCTGTTTCCAAGCGGTGATATAAGCTAGATCCCGTTCCCATGCGCGCAATGTATTTTCAGGTGTGCCACGCCGGTACAGTTCCAGCAACGCCGCCTCGTCATCCCTTGACAAGGCCGGGGGTAAAAGCAGGGCAGATCTGATTTTACGGCTCATGTTGTTCAGGATGACTGCATTCCCCGGTTCTGACAAGAATTCTAATCAGAAGATTTTATGAGAACTTGCTGAACTTCTAAGTGTGGATAATTGCCGTCTGATACGGCTGTCCTTTCAGATTTCTGGAATGATAACCTCTGTTCCCCAATGCTTACAGTTCTGTGCAAGGCGGGCGGGCAAAGGCGCATCAGTTGTAAACATATCGATTTCCGACAGGGATGCTATGCGTGCAGGAGCATTCCGTTTGAACTTCGAATGATCGGCAACAAGAAAGGTCTTTCTTGACTGGCGCAGGATCGCACGGCTGATCTCCACTTCCTGAATATCGAAATCCAGAAAATCGCCTTCATGATCCAGTGCTGAACAACCGATTACGGCAAGGTCGAACTTGAACTGATGAATGGTCTGGGTTGCAAGTGCCCCGATCAGTCCGCCGTCCGAGCGACGCAGGCTGCCACCAGTCACCAGAACCTCACAATCCGGATTGGCCACAAGAATATTCGCGATGTTCATATTATTTGTGACGACCATCAAATCCTTATGATGCAACAGTTCTTGTGCCACGGCTTCGGTGCTGGTCCCGATATTGAGGAACAGTGAAATTCCGTTTGGAATACGACTGGCACAGGCGCGGGCAATTGTAGCTTTTGCATCGCTGTAAAGGTGACGGCGTTCTTCGTAACCTATATTGATAGTGCCGGAAGGCAGGACGGCCCCACCATGAACCCGCTCCAGACGGCCGGAATCAGCCAGATCAGAAAGATCCCGCCGAATGGTCTGAAGCGTTACGCCGAAATGCTGGGCCAGCCCTTCGACAGTTACTTTTCCTTCGCGTCGGGCAAATTCCAGAATTTCGGGATGTCGGAGGCTCTGGGACATGAATATTCGGTCAGCTTTGCTTTTTTATTACCAATACTTAAAATAAATTCAGATTACAGTATAATTCCAGCACTGTGGTTGCTTGTGCAGGTTGGTAAACATTTGCAGGGCGCAGGCTGCAAAGACGCTTTTATCTCTCTGACCCGTCACGGGATATTTTTACACTTCATGGTAAACTGAGCCCAGACCCATTAATTGTATGTACTTGGTTGTGTCTTGAATACTGTGGAAATTCTCTGGCGGCGTGCTCCGGGCATGTGAAGGTTCTCTTTCTCAGGCGGCGAGGTCAAGAGGCATCGGTTCGATGGGCCGAGAGAGGGTTTCCCATCCGTCGACCTTGCGCATCAGGATCTGCCCGGATGCGAGCAGCGCCCAGAGCAGCATCGGCAGGGTCTCGGCGCACGGCAGCACGGTCTGGGTCTTGATGCGGCGGCGGAACTCCTCGTTCAGGCACTCAA
>JBKEAB010000134.1:0-2878 GCA_047971845.1 Paracoccus sp. (in: a-proteobacteria)
CCCGCCGCATGGTGGTGCGCCCGGATCACAGTGCTGTCGATCATCTGAAGTTTGTCCGGCACGACCCCGGCATGGTTCAGCGCGTCCAGAATGTCCTCCCATAACCCGGCCAGGGTCCAGCGGCGAAACTGGCGGTAGACCGATGACCATTTCCCAAATTCTTCGGGCAGGTCACGCCAAGGGGCTCCTGTACGAGCAATCCAGAAAATTCCATCCAGAACAAGCCGATGATCCACAGGCTTGCGCCCGCTCGGGCGCCGGGAAGCCAGTATGAAGCCCTCAAAGAACGCCCATTCGTCGTTGATCATCAGGTTGTGTGCCAAGCCAGTCTCCGTTGCAGATACCTGCTTGAATCACGGTCAGGCCACCTTGTGAATCCCTTTTGTCAACATGACCTGGTTGTCGTGTTGCCTGCCTCCCCACTTTTTTATCACTGGCAAGGGAGCCGGAATTTGGCGCCTTCGTTTCTGGTGATCCACCGACCCAGAAGTAACGTATTGATTTCTTGCGTTATGCACGATATGCGTCTTGGGTATAGTCTCGCCAACATCCGGAGCCACGGCTAAGCTTCGGAGATTAAGTTGCAAGGCGATGTTCTGACATCAGAGTGGGTTACCTCGTCGTGGCATACGTTTGATGCGCGTGGCGCATGCTCTGCGGCCCTCTGGTCACTTTCAGAAAATGTTGCGCAGTGACCGATGACGTGGGACATCCCATACCTCTTCCGGCACCATTCGGAGGAAATCAGGCGGTTCATGCAGCGCCATGGGCATGATGCGGAAACCTCTGCTGATCTGGCGCAGGACACCTTTATACGTGTCCTCGCAAGACTGCCGGCACAACCGGAATCCGCGAAATATAGCCCGTGCGCCTATCTTTTCACCGTTGCACGAAACCTTAGCCGCAATCTGAAACGTCGGCAGCGGCTTGCACCGATGGTGCATCTGGACGATCAGATGAAAAGCCAGATTGCCGATCCCGCGCCATCGGTTGAGTCGATCATCCATTCCCGTCAATGTCTCGAACTAACATTGGCCGCAATGCGTGAGCTGCCTGAACGCAATCGCCGTGCCTTTGAAATGCATCGCCTGGGCGAGCGGACGATTACCGAGATCGGTGAGGAAATCGGCCTTTCGACGACTCGCACATGGGCCATCATACACAACGCCTATGCCCATATTGTCGAACGAACAGCACAAAGCCGGAGCGCTGATTAGGCGGGCCATACCGGCCCGACAGGAACCGAATGAACGAAAAAGCACATGAACAGCAACGATTGCTGAGCGAAGCAATTGATCTGCTGATACAACTGACAGAGACACCCGATGACGCGCAGATCTTAACCCGGATCGAGAACTGGCGCATTCTCACGCCACGCCATGAAGCAATCTGGCAGCAGCTTGATACTGCGCATGGCGCGGCGGGGTTTCTGCTTGAGGCGCGGCGGCGCGAGGAAAGGCGCCGCGCAATTCTGTCGCGCCGCTCGGTCATCCTTGGCGGGATGGCGATGATGGGGACGGGGGGCTTTTTCTATGGTCCGGGGCATGATGCGTTGATCAGGCTGCGCGCCGATTATTTCACTCGCAAGGGGGTGATCCGCGAGGTCGTTCTGTCCGACAGGATCAGCGCCACGCTTGGTCCCAAAAGTGCGCTCGACGTTCACGGCGACGGTGCGCAACTGATCGAGGGCCTGGCCTTCTTCCGCGTCGCCCGTGCGGATGGACCGGTGACGATCACCGATGAAACTGTCTCGCTTTCGTTAATTTGGGGCAGTTTCGACATCTGGAATGAGGCAGGACAGACGACCGTGACGCTTTCCGAAGGCTCGGCGACTGTTCGGCGCATGTATCAGGACGGCCCAGTCATCACGCTGAGTGCCGGCGAATGGGCAAGCTTCATGCACAACGGTCAGGATCAGCGCGGAGAACGCGGCCGCGACGACATTGCCTCATGGCGAAGGAATGAACTGGTCGTCCGGCGTGAACCGGCCTCTCGTGTCATTTCCCGAATAGGCCGCTGGCATCCAGCGCGGATCATTTTTGCCGCGCCGGGGGTCGGTTCGGTGCGGGTCAGCGGCCTGTTCGACCTGTCAGAGCCCGAACGTGCGCTTGCCGCCGTGGTGGATTCCGCAGGCGGCAAGGTCCGCAGACTGTCGGACGGCCTGCTGGTGATCTCAGCCGTGTAAAAAATCTCGCCGGAAAAGGAGAAAAAATCATTCCCCCATTTGTAACAGTATTTGGGGGCCGGGAACTCAGCTCATGGCAAGGCAGGCACCCTTACAACAGGAATAGTTACGAAGGGGGCAGAAATGAGAACTGTCGCTACAACAACAACCGGGGCCAGCCATCCGCGCAGACCTTCGGTTGCACTAATGCTAAGCGCGGCGCTGCCGCTCTGCTTTGCCATGTCGCAGCGTGTCGGGGCCGAAACAGTGGTTGAGACCGCGATTTCGGTTCCATCGGGGGCGCTGGATGACGCGCTGCTGGCCATCGGCCGCCAGTTCGGAACCCAGATCGCCTATGCCAGCGAACATACCGCCACGCCCACCCTGGTTGAGGGCTTTGCCGAGACGTTAAGCCTAGATCAGGCGCTGCGCCGTGTGTTGGCTGAAAAGGGGCTATCCTATCGGATCAATGCCGACAATGCAGTGGTTATCCTGCCGCAAGACCGCATGTCACTGCTGGAAGACGGGGCAGAGGCCGAAAAGGACAGCGTCTACCTGCCGATGATCACCTTGAACGCCACTGGAGAGGGCAAAGGCAAGATCTACGACGAATCCGCCGCCACGGACTACATTGACGAAAAGACCATCGAGCGTTTCCGCGGCCAAAGCCCAGCCGACATGTTCCGCGGCGTCCCCGGCGTCATGTCGGGTGAG
>JBKEAB010000135.1:0-16394 GCA_047971845.1 Paracoccus sp. (in: a-proteobacteria)
ATGAGGCTGCGGGCCGGCAGATCATTTACCTTGATGAGAGCGGTTTTGCCGCTGATCTGCCGCGCACCCATGGCTATGCTCTGCGCGGGAGGCGCTGCTTTGGCTAGCGGGACTGGCACGCAATAGGGCGTGTCAACGTGCTTGGCGCACTTCTGGCCGGGGTGCTGCTGACGGTGGGGCTCACCACGTCGAATATCGATGCATTCGTCGGAAAAACGATTCACTGGATCGTTTTCTGATCCTCCTCATTCTTCAATCTCTGGCTCGGACGCGACCTGATCCCGAAGCTGCCACCCGGCGCGGTATTGGTCATGGACAACGCAACTTTTCACAAGCGCGCCGATACCAGAGAGATGATCGAAAATGCCGGACATAGCCTCGAATTCCTTCCTCCTTACTCACCGGACCACAAACGCCATTGAGCCAAAATGGGCGCAGGCAAAAGCCATCAGGCGAAGGACGGGACAGTCTCCCGACAAAATATTCAGCGAGACTTTTTGAATCAAAGGGCCGTTGTTCAGCTATATCGAACCCGGTAGCGCTTGCGCAATATCCTGAACTCGCCCAGAAGTTTGTGTAAACTGCACCCCCTCAGGTATTGCACCATCCGGCTGACCGACAGGTTTAACGGGATCGGCAACAACAGATGGATGTAATCGTGGTTCACCCTGCCCGCATGGATCACCACTTCATCTCCCCATGCCGTTTCACGGATCACCTCCGGACACCGCTGGTCAACATACCCGCCGGGCACCTGATATCGGTATTTCGTGATCCATACGAGATCGGGCTTGCAATCCCATACCGGCTGAAGCCGTGGGGTTTACGGATCCCCTATCAGGGGCCCTGAACCGCAACACCCGTTACGGCATAATTGACCGACAAATCACGATCCGACAGTGACCAGTCCCAGCTGACCGGGTTAAAAACCATCCCCTTGCGGTCGACAGGCTGCAACCCTGCACCTTCCATCATTGCAACCAGTTCATCCGGCGTAATGAAGCGTGACCATTCATGTGTACCACGCGGCAACCAGCGCATAACCCATTCTGCCCCGATGATCGCAGCGGCATAGCTGCGAGCAGTGCGGTTCAGCGTCGACATGACCAGCACACCACTTGGCTTCAGCAGGCCCTGACAACTTCGCACAAAACCGGCCGGATCAGCGACATGCTCAACGATTTCCATCGCCAGAACAGCATCGAAAACCTCCCCTGCTGTCAGCAGCGCTTCAGCCGTCTCAGCGCGATAATCAACCGCAAGTCCAACCTGGGCGGCATGAATCCTGGCCACTTCGATATTCTTTCCTGCCGCATCGGCACCGACGACATCTGCCCCCAGCCGCACCATCGGTTCAGACAGGAGCCCTCCTCCACAGCCGATATCCAGAAGCCGCAAACCTTCAAACGGACGGGCGGCTTTCAGATCCCGGCCAAATTCGGCAGCAATTTGCGCAGTAATATATCCCAGACGTATCGGGTTCATCATGTGCAATGGTTTGAACTTGCCCTTTGGATCCCACCATTCTGCGGCCATTGCCTCGAATTTGGCAATTTCGGACGGATCTCGACTGTCGATCATGGTGTTGTCCTTTCGCACCCTTTCAGCGGCCTATATAGGGAAAGCATGGATCGTACAGCAGGGCAAATCGGCACAGCACGGCTATATCCTCACCGGGACCCTTTTGATCGTCGCAAGATCGAGGTGGGCAACGGGCATGTGCTTCACACTGAACAATCCGGCAACCCCGAAGGTCGCCCGGTCGTTGTCCTGCATGGCGGGCCGGGCGGTGGGTGCAGCCCGTTCATGCGCCGCTTCTTCGATCCCGATCATTACCGCATCATCCTGTTCGATCAGCGCGGATGCGGCCTTTCCACCCCGCATGCCAGCATTGAGGCCAATACGACCTGGCACCTGGTTGCAGATATCGAACGCATCCGTAAAGCTCTTGGCATACTGACCTGGACGGTCTTTGGCGGAAGCTGGGGTGCGACACTGGCACTGGCCTATGCCCAATCCCATCCCCGGTCGGTAACCGGACTGGTCCTGCGTGGGGTATTTCTGGGAACACAAACCGAACTCTACTGGTTTTATGGTGGCGGAGCCGCCCGCTTCTGGCCCGACCGCTGGCGTGATTTCTGTGAGCCAATCCCACCGGCAGAACGTGGTGACCTGATCGCCGCCTATCACCACCGTCTGTTTTCCGGTGATGAGACCGAAGAACGCCGCCTTGCCCGCCACTGGGTCATGTGGGAAAACGGCCTTGCCGGAATGGATATTTCCAGCCCGTCAGCCGCCTCGCCTGAATATTGTCGCGCATTCGCGCGGCTGGAGAATCATTATTTCAGCAATGCCTGCTTTCTGGAGGAAGGCCAGCTGCTGCGTAATCGCTACCGGATCGAACATATCCCCTGCCAGATCGTGCAGGGCCGCTATGATATGGTCTGCCCTCCTGCCGGTGCCTGGAAACTGGCCGAGGGCTGGCAAGACTGCCGGCTGCGCATGATCCCCGTTTCAGGCCATGCACTGAGTGAGCCCCGAATCGCTGCCGAACTGCTGTCCATCATGAATCAGATGCGAACCACCCCGCCATGACAGGCCGTGACCGGCATGTGACAAAACCGGTCCCGGCAAGGCTTGATCTTATCCTCCACCGGCGCTATATGGTTGCCAACAGCGGTGCAGGCTTCCACCCCCTGCCCACCCAGAACGATCCACGGGCCGCTGCGGGCCCGTTTTTCATTTCCAGGGATGCTCATGTCTAACGACCTGATCGCCAAGACCGCCATTGACCGCCGCCTGGCGGAAATCATTACCCCCGTCATCCAAGACATGGGGTTTGAACTGGTGCGCGTCCGCCTGCAGGGGGGCAAAACCGCAACCCTGCAAATCATGGCTGACCGTCCGGAAGGCGGGATCAATGTCGATGATTGCGCCGAAATCTCCACGGTCGTCAGCGCCACGCTTGATGTGGAGGACCCCATTGAAGACAAATATATGCTGGAGGTCTCCAGCCCCGGTATTGACCGTCCCCTGACCCGGATCAAGGATTTTGCAACCTTCGAAGGTTACGATGCCAAGCTGGAAACCAGTCAGCAGATCGACGGACGCAAGCGCTTTACCGGTGTTCTGGCCGGAGTCGAGGGTGAGGACATACTGATCAATATCGAAGTCGGGGGTGAGATCCAGACTATCGGACTGACTTTCGACTGGCTGACAGATGCCAAGCTGCTGCTGACCGACGAACTGATCGCGGAAATGCTGCGTCAGAAGAAGGAAGCCGGAGTTGAGATCGACAATCTCAACGAATCGATGTTCGACGAAGTGCAAACAGAAAACGGCGATTCCGCCGGTCAAACCGAAGACGGCGCTGATGACGACGCCGCAAGCAAGGAGTAAGTGATGGCAATCACCTCTGCCAATCAGCTGGAACTGCTGCAGACAGCCGAGGCCGTGGCCCGTGAAAAGATGATCGAGCCCGAACTGGTCATCGAAGCGATGGAAGACAGCCTCGCCCGTGCCGCCAAGTCGCGTTACGGTGCGGAAATGGATATCCGCGTCTCAATCGACCGCAAGACCGGTAACGCGGCCTTCACCCGCGTGCGCACGGTTGTCGAGGATGAACTGGTCGAGAACTATCAGGCGGAGTTCACCCCGGAGCAGGCAAAACCCTATTTCGAACCGCAGAAGAACCCGGCAAATTTCTGGGCCCGTGAAGGCCTGAAGCTGGAAGATTTTGCCGGTAGTCCGCAAATCGGTGATGTGTTTCAGGAACAGGTCCCCCCGGTCGAACTGGGCCGTATCGCCGCACAATCGGCCAAGCAGGTCATCCTGCAAAAAGTTCGCGAAGCAGAACGTGACCGCCAGTACGAAGAATTCAAGGACCGTGCCGGCACCATCATCAATGGCGTCGTCAAGCGCGAGGAATACGGCAACATCATCGTCGATATCGGCCGTGGCGAAGCGATCCTGCGCCGGAACGAGAAGATCGGCCGTGAAAGCTATCGTCCAAACGACCGCATCCGCGCCTATGTCAAGGATGTACGCCGCGAAACCCGCGGACCGCAGATTTTCCTGTCGCGTACCGATCCGCAGTTCATGGCCGAACTGTTCAAGATGGAAGTGCCGGAAATCTATGACGGTGTGATCGAGATCAAGGCTTGCGCCCGTGATCCAGGCAGCCGCGCCAAGATTGCGGTTATCAGCTATGACAACTCCATTGATCCGGTTGGCGCCTGCGTCGGGATGCGCGGCAGTCGCGTTCAGGCCGTAGTGGGCGAACTGCAGGGCGAAAAGATTGACATCATCCCATGGTCGGAAGATCAGGCGACCTTCCTTGTGAACGCGCTGCAACCAGCCGAGGTCAGCAAGGTTGTCGTCGATGAAGACGCCCCCCGGATCGAAGTCGTGGTACCCGAAGAACAGCTGTCTCTGGCTATCGGTCGCCGTGGCCAGAACGTGCGCCTGGCCAGTCAGCTGACCGGTCTCGATATTGACATCCTGACCGAAGAAGAAGAATCCAAGCGCCGTCAGGCCGAATTCAATGCCCGGACCAGACTGTTCATGGACAATCTCGATCTGGACGAATTCTTTGCCCAGCTTCTGGTCGCGGAAGGCTTCACCAATCTGGAAGAGGTCGCTTATGTCGAACAAGACGAACTCCTGTCGATTGACGGGGTGGATGAAGCCACCGCTCAGGAATTGCAGGCACGCGCCCGCGATGTAATCGAAGCGGCAAACCGCGCGGCACTGGAAAGCGCCCGTGCACTTGGCGTCGAGGACAGCCTGGTTGAATTTGAAGGTCTGACACCCCAGATGGTAGAAGTTCTGGCAAAGGATGGTGTAAAAACGCTGGAAGATTTCGCCACCTGTGCCGACTGGGAACTCGCCGGCGGCTGGACCACCGTGGATGGTCAGCGCGTCAAGGATGAGGGCTTGCTGGAGCCACTCGGTGTTTCACTGGAAACCGCGCAGGACATGGTCATGACCGCACGTGTCATGCTTGGTTGGGTAGACCCTGCTGAACTGAACTCTGCCGAAGATAAAAGTGAAAGTGAAAGCGAAGGTGACATAGTCGAAACCGCAGCTGAAACCACTGAGGAGGCCGGGGCCTGATCGCCCCGGACCTGACAGGGACCGATGCAATGACGCGGGGTGGGCGCGACAAAGATCGGGAAGCGGCAGAACGCCGCTGCCTTATCACCAGCGAGGTACAGCCCAAGGCGGGTCTGATCCGCTTTGTGCTGGGCCCGGACGGGATTGTTGCGCCTGATCTGGCCGAAAAACTGCCCGGTCGCGGCTTCTGGCTGACAGCAGACCGTGCGATCATTGATCGCGCAGGGGCCAGAGGAATGTTTTCGCGTGGTGCGAAGGCTCCGGCCAGGGCCCCCGAAGGCTTGGCCGATCTGATTGAGGCCGGTCTGGCCAGACGCGTGGTCGATCTGGTTTCGCTGGCACGTAAATCCGGCAATGCCGTTGCCGGGTTCGAAAAGGTCAAGGACTGGCTTGCGGCCGGTCGGGTGAAGGTTCTCCTGCAAGCGTCGGACGGATCCGACCGGGGCAAAGGGAAGCTTTGGACACCGGAAGGGGCACGTTGGTTCGGCTGCCTCACCGCATCAGAATTGGGTTTGGCTTTCGGGCGTGATCATGTCATACACAGCGCGCTTTCCAAGGGCGGACTTGCAGACAAGATCATCCGGGACGCTGGCAGGCTGAATGGCCTGCGGGGGCAATCGGCCATCCGGGCCGGGAAGGAATAAGACGCAGATGAGCGATACAGACGGCAAGAAACCACTGGGCCTCGGCGGCAACCGCTCAGGTCAGGTGAAACAAAGCTTCAGCCACGGCCGCACGAAAAGTGTCGTGGTCGAAACCAAGCGCAAGCGCGTCGTGGTTCCAAAACCCGGCGCAGGGGCGGGTGACAAGTCACGCCCGACGGTCACGCCGGAAAATGCGGCCAAGGCTGTTGCATCGTCATCGAAGCGCCCGGCGGGCATTTCCGATGCGGAAATGGAGCGCCGCCTCAAAGCTTTGGCTGCCGCCAAGGCACGTGAAGCGGAAGAAGCTGCTGCCCGCGAGGCCGAAGAAAAAGCCCGCGAAGCAGAACGCGAACGCCGCCGTGCCGAGGCAGAGGCAAAGGAACGCGAGGACCGCGAACGCGAAGAGCTTTTGCGCAGCAAGGCCGAAGAAGAGGCCCGCAAGACCGAAGAAGCCAAACTGCGTGCCCAGAAGAAAGAAGAGGTGCGTAGCAAACCCGCTGACAGCAAACCGGCCGCACCGGTGGACGCTGCAGCGGCACAGGCCGCCGCTTCACGGGCTGAAACCAAGGGTGTCTCGAATCGCGGCGGTCGTGCCGAGCGCGGTCGTGATACGCGTGTCGAGGACCGCGATTCGCGCGGCAAGGGCGGCGACCGTGAGGGACGCCGTGCCGGCAAACTGTCGGTCAACGCCGCACTGGATGGTGAAGGCGGTCGTCAGCGCAGCTTGGCCGCAATGAAACGCAAACAGGAACGCGCCAAGCAAAAAGCCATGGGCGGCATGCAACGCTCCGAAAAGCAGATGCGCGACGTGCAGCTGCCCGAAGCTATTGTTGTTAGCGAACTCGCCAACCGCATGGCTGAACGCGCAGCAGATGTGGTCAAGGCTTTGATGAAGATGGGCATGATGGTCTCGATGAACCAGTCCATCGACGCAGATACTGCAGAACTGGTCATCGACGAATTCGGCCACCGCGCCGTACGCGTTTCGGATGCCGATGTCGAACAGGTTATCGACACGGTCGAGGACAAACCGGAAGATCTGATCTCCCGTCCACCAATCATCACGATCATGGGCCATGTCGACCACGGCAAAACCTCTCTGCTGGATGCAGTTCGCAAGACCAGCGTGGTATCTGGCGAAGCCGGGGGCATCACCCAGCATATCGGGGCCTATCAGGTGAAAACCGAACGTGGTGTGCTGCTGACCTTCCTGGATACGCCCGGCCACGCAGCTTTCACCTCGATGCGGGCACGCGGTGCCAATGTCACGGACATTGTCGTATTGGTGGTTGCCGCAGATGATGCCGTGATGCCGCAAACGGTTGAGGCAATCAACCACGCCAAGGCCGCCGGTGTCCCGATGATCATCGCGATCAACAAGATCGACAAGCCCGAGGCCGACTCTCAGAAGGTTCGCACGGATCTGCTTCAGCATGAAGTGATCGTGGAACAGATGTCGGGAGAGGTGCAGGATGTCGAAGTATCCGCCACAACCGGTCAGGGTCTGGACGAACTTCTGGAAGCCATCGCCCTGCAAGCCGAGATCCTTGAGATCAAGGCCAATCCCGGCCGCGCGGCACAAGGTGCCGTGATCGAAGCTCAACTGGATGTCGGTCGCGGTCCCGTTGCCACGGTTCTGGTTCAGAACGGCACCTTGCGGCGCGGTGATATCTTTGTCGTCGGTGAGCAGTGGGGTAAGGTCCGCGCCCTGATCAATGACAAGGGCGACCGTGTGGATGAAGCCGGACCATCTGTCCCGGTCGAGGTTCTGGGCCTGAACGGCACCCCCGAAGCGGGTGACGTGCTGAACGTTGTCGAAACCGAGGCTCAGGCCCGGGAAATCGCCGATTATCGCATTCAGGCCGCCAAGGACAGACGCGCCGCCGCTGGCGCTGCCGTCACGCTGGATCAGTTGATGGCCAAGGCCAAGGCCGATGAAAACGTGGCTGAACTGCCGGTGGTTGTGAAAGCCGACGTGCAGGGGTCAGCCGAAGCCATCATTCAAGCACTGGAAAAGGTTGGCAATGACGAGGTTCGCGTTCGCGTCCTGCATTACGGCGTCGGTGCCATCACCGAATCCGACATCGGTCTGGCAGAAGCATCGGGCGCACCTGTCATTGGTTTCAATGTCCGTGCCAATGCACCCGCACGAAATGCCGCAAACCAGAAGGGCGTCGAAATCCGTTACTACTCGATCATCTATGATCTGGTTGACGACATCAAAGCCGCCGCCTCTGGCCTGCTCTCTGCCGAAGTCCGCGAAAACTTCATCGGCTATGCCGAAATCAAGGAAGTCTTCAAGGTCACCGGCGTCGGCAAGGTTGCAGGCTGTCTGGTCACCGAAGGCGTCGCCCGCCGCTCTGCAGGTGTCCGCCTGCTGCGTGACAACGTGGTCATCCATGAAGGAACGCTGAAGACGCTGAAACGCTTCAAGGATGAGGTCAAGGAAGTCCAGAGTGGTCAGGAATGCGGTATGGCATTCGAAAACTACGACGATATCCGCCCCAGCGACGTCATCGAAATCTTCGAACGTGAAGAGGTTGAACGGACGCTGTAAACATTCTGCTTATGAAAAGCGGCCTGCCACCTCGCGGGCCGTTTCCTATATCACAATGTATCTCCACCTGCTTACCAGAAGCCTGCCCATGATTGGGTCAGACATCATGCGAAGAAAGCAGAACCCTGGCGAACCAGCCATCACCACATAGTCCCATTCCCAGCTTGTTATGGGTAATGTCAGGCGCATCGTTGGCTTTCTGTACTGTATTATCGTGACTGCCGGGAAGAACCTGCGGTCATCCCCCCCCGGTGATAGGGAGTCCCAGCCATAATCGAGGCCGCACGGTAAAGCTGTTCGGCCAGCATGACACGCACCAGCATATGCGGCCAGACCATCCGGCCAAGACTGATCTGCCAGTCGGCACGGTTGCGCAGTCCAGGGTCAATCCCGTCTGCGCCACCAATGATAAAGCAGATATCGCGCCCCTGATCGCGCATGTTACCAATGCGGGAAGCAAGATCGGGTGACGAAGACTGCTCACCACGCTCGTCCATCATCACGACAAAGGCGCCTGTAGGAATGGCCCGCTCAATCAACGGAGCCTCACCTGCCATGCCGCTGCCACGTCTGTCTTCGATTTCGATAACCTGCACCGGCGGCAGACCAAGACCACGGCCGGTCCTGGCAAAGCGATCAAGGTAATCGTCGATCAGTGTCAGCTCAGGCGATTTCCGCAGACGGCCAACGGCAAGCAGGGTGATGCGCATGGAATCCGGATCAGATATTGCTGAGACAGCAGCAGGACAAGCAACAGCAAGGCCCGGTAGAAACTGCCGGGCAAGACATGTGTTCAGTCAATGTGCGGTGGTCTCACCACGCAGGGATTTCAGCTGATCGGTGGGCATCCACATCTTTTCAAGCTGATAGAACTCACGCACTTCCGGACGGAAGACATGGACGACAACATCATCGGTATCAATCAGGACCCAATCACCGGCATCCTTGCCCTCAATCCGGGCGATACGGCCCGTTGCATCCTTGATGCGCTGCGCAAGTTTTTCGGCAATCGTGGCAACCTGACGGGCATTCCGGCCCGAAGCAATGACCATATGATCTGCCATGGCAGAACGGCCGCGCAAATCGATTGTCACGATATCTTCGGCCTTATCGTCATCCAGAGAGGTCAGGACACGCTGCAGAACTTCGTCGCTGGAAAGCTCCTGCGGCGCGGCGGTCACATTCGGCTGGCCTGCCGATTGGACGGAATTGGACAGGGGTTTATCCTCCGGTCATCGCGCCTGATCGTCCCGGCGCCGGGTCCTTGCAATATAACACGAATGGAGGCTTTCTCAATCACTCGCAATCAGTTTCGGCACATCCGCGCTGTCAGCCTCACTCAACAGCCGGACTTCACGTTGCGGGAAGGGGATCGAAATGTCATTTTCCCTGAATGCATCCCAAAGAGCCAGAAAGACCTGTCCGCGGACATTGGTCAGCCCTCCCTGCGCATCCGAAATCCAGAAGCGCAGGACATACTTGACGGAACTATCACCAAAACCAGTGATCCAGCATACCGGGGTACGCTGTGCCAGAACGCGTTTGACCGACATGGCCGCATTAATCGCAACCTTGGACACCTTATGAGGATCATCCTTGTAAGAGGTGCCGAAATGCACATCCAGACGAACGAAGTCATTGGTATGAGACCAGTTGACCACCTGATTGGTGACCAGGTCTTCGTTCGGGATCAGGTATTCCTTGCCGTCGCGGGTGACAACGCTGACATAACGCGCACCAAGCGCATCAATCCAGCCGAAGGTATCACCAAGGCTGATCACATCTCCCGGTTTTACAGACTTGTCCATCAGGATAATGACACCTGATACAAGGTTCGACACCACCTTCTGAAGACCAAAGCCAAGCCCGACGCCAACGGCCCCGGAAAAGACGGCTAATCCGGTCAGGTCAACGCCTGTGGCTTTCAGACCGATGAAGATGGCCAGCGTGAACAGCGAAATCTGCAAGAGCTTTGATGTCAGAACCTGCATGGCCGGTGACAGATCGGCCGATGTCGCAAGCTTGCGTGATACGGCCCCGGTGATCAGCCGCGCCCCTGCAAACAGCACAGTCATCAATACCAGGGCCTGAATGACCATCAACGCCGAAATACGGACGGACCCGAGGCTGATCGCGATGCTGTCCAGAAGGCGCCCCGCCGACGGGGTCAGGTCCAGTAAGTGCAGGACCGCCCAGATCCAGGCGGCCCATTTTGCGATTCGCCTAGCCAGCGAATTGGCAATCAGCCGGGACAAGAAGGCAATCAGAAGGACTGCGGTGGTAATGCTTGCCGCCAGTGCGATGACCTGACTCCGCGATGGCCAGGTCATTTGCCGCATGACAATGACCACGGCCCAGGCCAGAAGCGTAAACAGGATCAGCCGCAACCGCCGGTCGATCATCAGCCCCAGCCGGAGCCGCCATTTCGGCCAGCCTGTACGGTTGCGCAACCAGGACCGCAGCCATGGGGAAATCAGGCGGGCCAGGATATAGGCAATCAGGAACAGGGCAAGGACTGCCGCCATCTGATACATCCGGTGGGGCATCAGCATCATACGCCCGATCAGGTCAAGCTGTGCCCAGAAACCACCGGCGGCGTCGATAAACTGTTCAGGGTTCACGGTACTGTCCATATCCCGATTAGACCTCCGGAGATCTCTGCCTGCAAGCGTTTCGCATCAGGATGATACGCAAATTCTGCTTGCCAGAATCTGGCCTGGTCGCTAGGCGTGCCCGTGGAACACGGGAGACACTGGCTTATGTCAGGGCCGAAGGAGCAACCGCCCCGGTAAACTCTCAGGCACAAGGGACCGGTTCCAGCATAAACTCTGAAGAGAGGTCCGCAAGGACCCGCCGAAGGATGAACGATCTCAGGCACCCGTTCTCGGGTAAGGACAGAGGGGGCAGCCAACCGCGCCTTGCCGGCGCCAGGAGGATGCCGATGACCGATTTGAAACACACACCGCTTCACGACCTGCATTTGGAAAGCGGAGCAAGGATGGTGCCGTTTGCCGGTTGGGAAATGCCGGTTCAGTTTCCAATGGGGGTAATGGCAGAGCATCTCCATACCCGTGAAAAGGCCGGACTGTTCGATGTCAGCCACATGGGACAGGTGATCCTGCGGACACTTTCGGGGCGGGCAGAAGATGCGGCCCGCATTCTGGAAACCATCGTGCCGGCAAATATCCTTGGCCTGCCAGCCGGGCGGCAGCGCTATGGCCTGTTCACCAATGAAAACGGTGGTATTCTGGATGATCTGATGATTGTCAATCGTGGTGATCATCTGTTCCTAGTCGTCAATGCGGCCTGTGTTGATCAGGATATCGCCCTTCTGGAAGGGCTGGATGGCATCAGTGTTGAACATGTTACCGACCGGGCCCTTCTGGCGTTGCAGGGACCGTCAGCGGGATCCGTACTGGCTGACCTGATCCCCGGAATCGCAGACATGAAGTTCATGGATGTCGACATCTTCAGCTGGGACGGAGCAGAGCTTTGGATATCCCGCTCTGGCTATACCGGTGAGGATGGGTTTGAAATTTCAGTTCCGGCGGATCGGGCACGTAGTTTTGCCGAAGCACTGCTGGCGGCTGATGCCGTTGCCCCGATAGGATTGGGTGCACGGGATTCGTTGCGGCTGGAAGCCGGAATGCCGCTTTACGGCCATGACATGAATGCCGGTGTCAGCCCTGCTGCGGCAGCTCTGGGGTGGTCAATTCCCAAGGTACGCCGTCAGGGTGGCGACCGTGAAGGTGGCTTCCCCGGTGCGACTCATATCCTGCCGGAACTGGCTGATGGGCCAAAGCAGGTGCGCCAAGGTCTGCGCCCGGAAGGTCGTGCCCCGATCCGTGAGGGCGTTGCAATCTTTGATGCAGAAACAGGTGGTACAGAAATAGGCCGGGTCTGTTCCGGCGGATTTGGCCCTTCGGCCGGTGGGCCAGTTGCCATGGCCATTTTACCAGCCTCATTCGTTCCGGGCAATCATGTCTGGGCCGAGTTGCGCGGCAAGCGGATTCCGGTCACAGTTTCCGAAATGCCCTTTATCAAACCCGACTACAAACGCTGAGGAGGTACCTATGCTGAAATATACCGAAGATCACGAATGGCTGAAACAGGATGGTGACGAGATCATCGTTGGCATTACCGCCCATGCCAGCGAACAACTGGGTGATGTCGTGTTTGTCGAGCTGCCCGATCCGGGGCGGGAAGTCACAAAGGGCGAGGAAATTGTTGTGATCGAATCGGTCAAGGCAGCGTCGGATATTGCTGCACCGATTGCGGGGATCGTCATGGCTGTCAATGATGAACTGACCGATAATCCTGGTGCCGTGAATGAAGACCCGATGGGTGCCTGGTTTTTCCGCATTAAGCCCGCTGACGGTGAAGCTATCGACAGTTTCATGGATGAAGCGGCCTATCAGGCACTGATTGGCTGATACCGCCGGGGGCGCTGTCCCCGGCCCCCGAGATATTTGAACCAGAATAAAAGAGGCTTCGGCAATACGCCAGGCCGGCCGAGGATGAAACGCATGACCAGCTGGAACCCGACCGATTACAACCCTGACGATTTTGCCAATCGTCGTCATATCGGACCCTCTCCGACTGAAATGGCGGAAATGCTGGCGGCAGTCGGGGTGGACAGTCTGGATCAGCTGATCGACCAGACCATACCGGGATCAATCCGACAGAATCAGGCATTGGGATGGGAGCCGTTGTCAGAAGCTGCCCTGATTGAAAAGATGCGGGCCGTGGCCACAAAGAACCAGGTCATGACCAGCCTGATCGGACAGGGATATTACGGCACTGTAACACCACCGGCAAGTCAGCGAAATATCCTGGAAAATCCAGCATGGTATACGGCCTATACCCCTTATCAGCCCGAGATTGCGCAAGGTCGGCTGGAAGCATTGCTGAACTATCAGACCATGGTCTCGGATCTGACCGGATTACCTGTTGCAAATGCCTCGCTCCTGGATGAAGCAACTGCCGCAGCTGAAGCCATGGCCATGGCGCATCGGGTGGCCAAGTCAAAAGCCAGAGCATTTTTCGTCAGCGAAAACCTACACCCGCAGACGATATCGGTGATCGAAACCCGGGCTCGGCCACTTGGCGTGGAAATCATCCGTGGCAAGCCTGATGATCTGGCCCCCGAAGCTGTCTTTGGGGCAATCTTTCAATATCCAGGCACTTTCGGTCATATCCGTGATCTGGGCGCTGAATGCGACGCCCTGCACGCGGCAAATGCCGTGGCTATCGTCGCAACAGATCTGCTGGCACTGTGTTTGCTGCGTGAACCCGGTGCGATGGGGGCTGATATCTGCATCGGTTCCAGCCAGCGTTTCGGTGTGCCAATGGGCTATGGTGGTCCGCATGCGGCATTCATGTCCTGCCGCGATGAATACAAACGCGCCATGCCGGGCCGGATTGTCGGTGTGTCCATTGATGCCAAGGGCAACAAGGCCTACCGTCTGGCCCTGCAAACGCGCGAACAGCATATCCGGCGTGAGAAGGCCACCAGTAATGTATGTACGGCACAGGCGTTGCTGGCGGTGATGGCATCATTCTATGCCGTGTTCCACGGGCCGGTGGGTTTACGGGCAATTGCGCAAAGGGTGCACCTGAATGCAGTGACGATAGCAAATGCCTTGCGTACCGCCGGGGCCGAGGTTGATCCCGAATCCTTTTTCGATACGATTACCGTACGGGTCGGTGTGGGACAGTTGGGCATTCTTGCCGCTGCACGCAACCACGGTATCAATCTGCGCAAGATAGAACGGGATCGTGTGGGGATTTCCGTCGATGAAACCACCGATTCAGGCGTTATCACACGATTGCTGGATGCTTTCGGGATCAGCGAACCGGCAGAGCCTGCCGTGGCTCCTGCCATCCCTGATGACCTGTTGCGCGAAAGTAATTATCTGACCCATCCGGTTTTCCACATGAACCGGGCAGAATCCGAAATGATGCGCTACATGCGTCGCCTATCAGATCGTGATCTGGCACTGGACCGGGCCATGATTCCATTGGGGTCATGCACGATGAAACTGAATGCAGCAGCCGAAATGATGCCGATCACATGGCCGGAATTTGGTGTATTGCACCCCTTCGCACCTGCCGATCAGGCCGCCGGTTATACCGAAATGCTGGCGGATCTGACGGCAAAGCTGTGCGAAATCACAGGTTATGATACATTTTCCATGCAGCCCAATTCCGGTGCACAGGGTGAATATGCAGGCCTGTTGACAATTCAGGCCTACCATCAGGCAAATAACGACACTCAGCGGGATATCTGCCTGATTCCGGTCAGTGCCCACGGGACCAACCCGGCCAGTGCCCAGATGTGCGGCATGAAGGTCGTAGTAGTGAAATCCGCACCAAACGGCGATATCGACCTTGAGGACTTTGCCGATAAGGCAGCACTGGCAGGCAATCGGCTGGCAGCAGTAATGATCACCTACCCCTCAACCCATGGTGTGTTCGAGGACACCGTGCGCGAAGTTTGCAGAATCACCCATAATCACGGTGGGCAGGTCTATATCGACGGGGCAAATATGAACGCGCTTGTCGGGCTTGTGAAACCCGGTGAGATCGGTGGCGATGTCAGTCACCTGAACCTGCACAAGACCTTTGCCATTCCGCACGGCGGCGGCGGACCCGGTATGGGGCCGATTGGCGTAAAGGCGCATCTGGCTCCCTACCTCCCCGGTGATCCACAGAACGGGGATGGGGCCGTTTCAGCATCTCCGTTCGGATCGGCTTCAATCCTGCTGATCTCATGGGCCTATATCCTGATGATGGGCGGTACTGGGCTGACACAGGCGACACGGGTTGCAATCCTGAATGCGAATTATATCGCTTCACGACTGTCCGGAGGCTATCCGATCCTGTTCATGGGCAATCGGGGACGCGTGGCGCATGAATGTATCATTGATACCCGCCCCTTTGCAGAACATGGGATATCGGTAGATGATATTGCCAAGCGGCTGATCGACAATGGCTTCCATGCTCCTACAATGAGCTGGCCTGTCTCCGGTACGCTGATGGTGGAACCCACAGAATCCGAAACCAAGGCGGAAATCGACCGCTTCATCACTGCCATGCTGGCCATTCGTGATGAAATTCAGGCTGTTGCAGGCGGAGAAATCGCAGCCCCGGACAGTCCTCTGCATCATGCTCCTCATACGGTTGAGGATCTGGTTACGGAATGGAACCGTTCCTATAGCCGCGAACAGGGTTGCTTCCCGCCGGGTGCTTTCCGGGTAGATAAGTACTGGCCGCCCGTTGGCCGCGTCGATAATGTTCATGGTGATCGCAACCTAATCTGTACCTGCCCGCCGCTGGAGGATTACGCAAAGTCTGGGGAATAAATTGACCACCCTGCCACTTTCCTTTCTTCATTCTATCTAACAGGCTGTCGCATATGACGTTATGAAAGCGCCGGGCCAGAAACCTGAATGACGAAGGATCCCCAACGAGGTTCAGGCATGGTTCCTCTGATTGGAGCATAAATCATACCAGTACCCTTGCCAGCCAGGTACCAGTACGTCCCGGTGAGGCGGTTTATGCGATTACGGACGACGCTGCAGCAACATGACAGCGCGATCTGGTTCCGCTTCAGGGCATTGCGCGGGGCGTCACTCTCACATCACTGGGCAGCCTGCAGCGGCTCACCGACCGGGGCTTGATGCCAACTGGTTCCGGGGGAATGCTTTCTTCTCAGCCACCGCTCTCGCCACAACTGTCATCTAGAGCGTGTCGTGCTCATTTGGGTTCATATCCTGCGGCAATGAAATAATTGAGGCATTCGTCTTCGGTGAAGAGGTCGCAGATCTGGCCGACGGCCTTCCATAGTTCGTCGTAGGTTCGGGCCGCGGCCTTGCGCAGGAGGGCTTTGAGCTTTGCAAAAGCCATCTCGATGGGGTTCAGGTCGGTGCTGTAGGGCGGGAGTGGCAGAAACCAGCAGCCGATGTTGCGCAAAGTTGCAGACGCTTTCGGGCTCTTGTGGCTGGAGAGGTTGTCCAGGATGACAACATCGCCGCACTGAAGGGTCGGAGCGAGCCGGGTCTCGACATAGAGGTCGA
>JBKEAB010000136.1:0-18187 GCA_047971845.1 Paracoccus sp. (in: a-proteobacteria)
CGCAGGACCTGACGACGAAAGGCAATCGGATGGCTCATAAAGATACAGTATCATAAAATTGTCGCTTGGATATACCCGCGTGGATTAGCATCTCATACGCCCGCGCCGTCTCACAGATCCACCGATCGCCGGCATCCCCGCCAGGCACCTCGCAGCGATATTTTGTGAGCCAGACGAGGTCGTACTTGTAGGCCCAGACCGTGTGACCGTCGCGTTGGTACGACCCCATGCCGGATAAAGCCGTGGGGGTTACGGATCCTCTATCGGGGACTCTAAAACGGTGCTTTTGCAGAGAAACTGATCTGGATACCGCTTTCAGGGTGCTTCAGCCGCAGCGATTCTGCATGAAGCATCAACCGTGGATAACTGGCTGCGGTGCCGGTTGCGTAGAGCGGATCACCAAGGATGGGGTGTCCGGTTTCCGCCATGTGGACACGCAACTGATGGCTGCGTCCGGTCAGGGGCATCAGCCGGATCCGGGTTTCGGTATCCGTAGCCCGGACAACACGCCAGTCGGTGCGGGCCGGGCGGCCCTGTTCGTGGTCGACCTTTTGCCGCGGCCGGTTTGGCCAATCCACGATCAGCGGCAGTTCAATCGTTCCGGTTTTGTCAGTCACACGACCCGCGACGCGGGCCAGATAGATTTTCCGAATCCGGCGTTCTTCGAATTGTCTCGACAGATTGCGTTGTGCATGGGCCGTCAGGGCAAAAACCATGATACCAGATGTATCCATATCCAGCCGGTGAACAAGCAATACCGTTGGAAAGGCCCCGCGCAGGCGCCCGATCAGGCAATCGGCCTTGTCCTCACCGCGCCCGGGGACGGATAGCAACCCGGCCTGTTTGTCGACAATGAGGATTTCGTGATCCTCATGCAGGATTACCGGCGGATCGGGTGGAGGTGTGTAGGCAGGGTTCATCTGGCAACCAGCCGGATAGCCAGCCCGGCAAAGATGACCGAGGCAACGCGGTTCAGTACTCCCATATGCTGGCCCAGCCGCAGTCCCATCAGCCCGGCAAGAATACCATAACCTATGGTGATTACGGTTCCGGTCAGAGTGAAGATCAGGCCGAAACCAAGTATCTGTTGCCAGACCGGCCCGTATTCCGGGTGGGTAAACTGCGGCAGGAAGGCCAGCAGGAACAATACTGGCTTGGGATTGAGGATATTGGACAGTGCCCCGCGCCGGATGATGCGCCAGGCGCTTTCGGGTATTCTGGATGCCGGTGCATGAAGCAGGGTATTCCAGCTTTGCCAGGCCAGAAACAGAAGATAACCGGCACCGATATATTTGATTGCCGTCAGGATCTCAGGATGGGTCCGGGCGATGGCTCCCAGACCGATGGTAGTCAGTATCAGGTGAAACAGCACACCCATTCCGACACCAAGCCCGGCCAGGGCACCGTCGCGTGATCCGCCCTTGATGCCGCAGGCACTTGCGAACATTACATCTTGTCCCGGCATAAGGTTAAGCAGCAGCCCACCCCCGATGAAGGCCAGCAGTTGCGCGGTCGGAATATTGGTGATGGTATTCCAGATCATGTATCCTGATTAGCGTGACTTTCACGGCCTGACGAGGGGTGTTATCACGTTCTGGAACAAGCATGGGCAATGCGAATGATTTCAGAAAAGCAGAAGATGCTGAGCGGACAGCTGTATAACCCAGCAGATCCGGAATTACTGGCGGATCGTGACCGCGCATCTGCGTGGATGGATCGCTATAATGCAGCAATTTCCGGACCGGATGCCGGCAAGCTGACCATGTTGCGTGAACTTTTCACTAGTGTCGGCAATGGTTGTCTGATTCGTCCGCCTTTCTTTTGCGATTATGGTCAGCAGATCACACTGGGCCAGAATGTATTCCTGAATTTCAACTGCACGATTCTTGATGTTGCTCCTGTCAGTATTGGCGATGGCAGCATGTTCGGGCCAGGTGTGCAGATTCTGGCTGCCGATCATCCGGTGAATCCGGCAGAACGCGCAACCATGCTGGAATTGGCGCGCGCGGTCAGTATCGGACGCAATGTCTGGATCGGAGGAGGGGCAATTATCCTGCCCGGCATTACCGTTGGGGATGATGCGATCATTGGTGCGGGAGCCGTCGTGACCCGCGATGTGGCTCCCGGTGCCCGTGTTGTAGGTAATCCGGCCAGGTCACGTTGATTGTGGTGCGTGAAAGGAAAGACCATATGACTGCTGATAGCCGCATCCATGAGATTGCCAGAAGACAGCCGGAATTCTCGAAATATCTTGGTATCTGTCTGATCAGGGCGGATCTGGATTGCGTGGTTATGGATCTGCCTGTGACCGGAACATTGTCGAACCGCAATGGTGTCATGCATGGCGGAGCAGTTCTTGGACTGACGGATAACTGTGGAGGAACGGCAGCATCATTGAATCTGAAGGATGGTGAAAATACGGTCACGCTGGAATCCAAGGTGAATTTCCTGCGACCAATCCGTATTGGTGATACTGCCCGCGCTACGGCAACGCCGATTCACCTGGGTGGAACAACCCAGATCTGGGAAATTGTCGTGACCCGTCAGGATGGTAAGGTTGCGGCACGCGTGACGCAAACGCAGATGACTATTGTCTGGAAGGACCCGGCCCCTGTCATCCCAAGGTGACGGGAGCAGTCCTTTTCCAGAGTGATGATAGATTGTGCTTATGATCATTCCGGAATGCCGGATCCTGTTTGTCCGGAGATTGTCCGAACGGATCAGGGGCAGCCAGACAGAAACGGACTATGCGATTATCCTATATCTTCCAGCAGGTTAGAGAGCTGCCATCCAATAAAAGGCAGTATGTTATGCGTAAACTCTCCTCTCTTTTGTTGATCGGCATCATTGCCGGTCTGGCCTATATCTGGTTCATTCCCGGTATCAACGTGGTGTTGGGTGGTCCCAGCAAAAGCGTAATTGTGGATATTACCCGCGAAGTCATGGTTGCGACTGCGCCTAGTCCGGATCTGGCAGAGAGTGCCAAAAGCGCAAAGATCACGCCGGACCTGCTCTGCGGCCGGGGCAATGACGATGTCTTCGGTTGCGGGGTCTCGGTCGAGGTGGGCGGTACGGTGCAGCATATGATAACCACCCTGCGCAAGGATGATGCAGGCAATTGGGTCGATGCCGACTGAGGCCTTCCACAACCCATCCATCCGGCCCTGGTGGCCGGATGGTTGGTCAATTCAGGCGGGGTTAGGTGTCATCCGGACCGGTGCCTCGCGGATTGGCAGGTGGATCAGGGCAGAAAATGCGCCGACGCCAACGCCAATCCACCAGACATAGGTGTAGTCGCCGAATTGGTCATACATTGTCCCGCCCAGCCATACGCCCAGAAATGAGCCGATCTGGTGCGACAAGAAAACAAAGCCGTAAAGCGTACCCATGTAACGCAGCCCGTACATATAGGCGACAAGACCAGAGGTCAGCGGCACGGTGGCCAGCCACAGCGCCCCCATGATGACACTGAACAGCAGCACCGTACCAGGTGTGATCGGGGTCAGGATGAAAGCGGCAGCGGCAATGGTGCGCAGCGTATAAATTCCGGACAGCAGGTATTTCTTGGTATAGCGCTTGCCCAGCCATCCAGAAAATATTGCACCGGCAATATTAGCCGCACCGATCACGGCAATTGCCCATGCGCCCAGTGCTGAGGTGGATGTGATTCCCAGCAATGCCAGCAGGCTGCCAGAGGCGATGGGTGCGCACATTTCGGTAATCATGGCCGGAAAATGGGCAGTGATGAAGCCAAGCTGATAGCCGCAGGAAAAGAAACCCGTGAAAATCATCAGATAGGATGGATCGCGAAAGGCCCGTTTCAGAACAATACCCATGCTTTCTTCCAGCTCTGAAGGTGAGGCCGGTTTGCCCTTGCCCAGCATCGGAATAAACAAAATCATTATCATGGCGATGGCCGCGAAGACCAGGAAAACGCCCTGCCAGTTCATGACATTCAACAGCCCCTCGGCCAGCGGTGCTCCGACGACCTGTCCGGCTGATCCCGCAGCAGTGGCAATCCCAAGCGCGAGGCTGCGATTTTCATCACTGGCCGCACGACCGACTACGGCAAGGATAACGCCAAACCCGGTGCCGGCGATGCCGAATCCAACAGCGATTTCCCAAAGCTGCATCGCTTCGGGTGTGGTGGCCATGGTCGACATGATCAGGCCGAGTGCATAGAGGATGGAACCTAGGATGATTGCCCAGCGATCCCCCCAGCGTTCTGCCAGGGCACCGAAGATCGGCTGCCCGATCCCCCAGGCCAGATTCTGGATGGCAATGGCCAGTGAAAATTCCGCCCGGGGCCAGCCAAATGTATCCTGCACGGGAATCTGAAATACGCCAAAACTGGCCCGGAGTGAGAAGTTGATTAGAAGGATGATGCAGCCACCGATCAGAATCGGGGTGACCAGTCTTGATGATGTCGACATGGAAAGCTCCGTGATTGGGGCGCAGCTTTGGGGAAAGGAAAACCAAGGTCAAGGGGCGCTTGCGGTCGGATGCTGTCCGGCCTAGCTTGCCCCGACAGGGAGATGAGGATGTATAAACTTATCGGTACCAGCCAGACCCGTGCTTTTCGTGTCATGTGGATGCTGGAAGAACTTGGCCAGCCGTTTGAACTGGTTCCTGCTGCCCCGCGATCAGAGGGGGTGGTCGAATTTAACCCCTCGGGCAAGGTGCCAGTCCTGATCGACGACGGTATGCCAATCACGGATTCGACCGCGATCATTCAGTACCTTGCCGACCGGCATGGTGCATTGACCCACCCTGCAGGCACCCGCGCCCGTGCCCGGCAGGATAGTCTGACACAGTTCCTGCTGGATGAATATGATGCCGTGTTGTGGACTGCGGCACGCCATACCTTTGTCCTGCCTGAAGAACTGCGTGTATCCGGGATCAAGGATACGCTCAGATGGGAATTTGAACGCAGTCAGAAAATTCTGAAGCAACGGGCCGGTGATGGCCCCTATCTGATGGGGGATATCATGACGGTTCCAGATATCATCCTGACCCACTGCCTTGGCTGGGCGAGGACGGCGAAGTTCCCGATCATGGACTGCTGGCTGTCAGGATACTGGGCAATCATGTGTGAACGTCCGGCTTACCGGCGGGCCGCCGCAAGGTAACCGGCTGCTGAACGGCCCGCATACCGTCCCATGCCCAGGCAATGGGTCAGCAGATATCCCCCTGTCGGCGCTTCCCAATCCAGCATTTCACCGGCAACGAAAGTGCCCGGCAGGGCATGCAACCCAAAATCCGTATTCAGGGCCGAGAAGCGGATTCCTCCGGCCGAAGAAATGGCCCGCTCTATCCCCATTGGCCCATCATGGCGAATCGGAAGGGCTTTAGCATGTGCGGCCCAGCCTTGTGCATCCAATGGCCGTGACTGCCCCCATTCCAGCAGAAGCGCTACCTTGACCGGATCGCCCAGAACCCGGCGCAGCCAGTTCCCGACTGACAGCTTGCCGCGAGGTCTGGAAAACCTGCTTTCCAATGCGTTAATGCCCAGATCGGGTACAAGGTCCAATACAACCCTGGCACCATCACGGATTGCTGCTGATACGGCATAGATCCCTCCGCCCTCCATTCCGGAGCACGAGATCACCCATTCTCCGCGGCTGACCATATTGCCGGCCTGAATGGCCGTACCTTTGACCGGCTGGCCGAAATGGCGGGACATGGATTTGGACCAGTTGACCCGGAATCCCACATTTGCAGGCTGAAAAGGCGCAACCTCAACCCCCTTTGCCTGCAGCCACGGCACCCATTGGGCGGTTGAGCCAAGCTTCGGCCAGCTTGCACCGCCAAGGGCCAGAACACAAACTTCCGGCCGCAGGACCTGCTGTCCTTCTGGCGTTGTGAATGTCAGGGCGCGATCGGCGAAACCTTGCCAGTGCCACCGTGTCTGCAGCCGGACCCCCAGATCCCGTAACTGCCCAAGCCATGCCCGCAATAATGGTGAGGCTTTCATCTCTGCCGGAAATACCCGCTTGGTTGAGCCGGTAAACAACGCTATCCCCAGATCTTCCGCCCATTTCATGACGCCGGATGGGCCGAAGACATGTTCACTCCGGGAAAAATATCCTTGGGGGTGCAGGGGCAGACAGCCCCCTTTACCGGTGCTGAAATTTTGCATGAAGTCCGGCAGAGGCTCGTTCCGTGTCAGATTCAGCCCGGATTTTCCGGCCATCAGGAATTTTCGGGCTGGTGTGGGCATGGATTCGGCAATGGTTACCGGATGGCCTGCCCGCGCCAGCTCCTCTGCCGCCATCAGCCCGGCAGGGCCGGCACCAATGACAAGTGCCCCCTTCACCGTCGGGACCCGCGTGGCATCATGGCCAGACGGATCAGGGACCGTTCAATCAGTGCTATTTGCGGTGCACGGGTGGAACTGCGTAACTGTAAGTCGGTTTCCAGAAGGTGATGCACTGCATCTTCAAGATTCCGCATCCCCCATGTCTGTGCCTGTCGGGCCATACGATCACGCCGGAGACCGAAAACCGGTGGACGCAGCCGTGACAGCCCTGCCTGTGGTCCACCGGGGTCGGCACTGGCGGCATGCAGTGCACGAAAATGATGTAATGTGGTAATGCAGATTGTGACTGGCGCGATACCCTGCGCCTCAATCCGGCGCATCATTGCTCCGAAGGAATCAGTTTTACCTTCGGCAACAACGTCGATCAGCTCATCCACCTCGGCCTCAATCGTGGCTGGGGCCATCAATGCAATTTCCTCGGAGGAAAGCGGTGTTATATCGTCATATTTATAGAGCGCGATTTTCTCGACCGTTTGCCGGAAATCACCCGGATCAAGTGCGCGGGACAGGGTCATGAGGTCACGCATCGCGGCCTGGGGTACTTCCGTCAGTCCAGCCTCTTTCAGCCAACGGGTAATCTCTTCTTCGCCGGGAGGATCGTCATAGACCGGCGCTGTCATTGCATCCTTGTGTGGTTCAAACAGTTTGCGCAGCGCGGACGATTTCGTAAGCCCGCCCGCAGTCACGACAATCACGGCATCGCCATGTGCCCATTCCGACAGGGCGGCGGCGATGGCCGGAGCGGCGGCATCAGGCGTGTCTTCAACCAGAATGACACGCTGGCCGGGGAAAAAACCAACCTCCTTGATTGCGTCTGTCAACAATGCCGCGTCCTTGCGCAGATCGCTGCCGGCAATGCGGGTCAGGCGCATTTCCTCGTCCGCATTGGGACCGGTCAGGGCAGCCACTGCTTCAGCACGTTTCAGTGCCACCCGCATGGCATCCTGGCCATAGATCAGCAAGCCGGGCCGGGCCGGGTCTGGACGGACCAGATAGCGGGATATCTCGGCACCCTTCAGTATCATGGCTATGGACGGGGGCCGGTTGCCAGAAGACGGGTGAGTATCTGATCGGCCAGCATCACCATCAGGCGTTCATGAGCATCACGCTCAGCAGCAAGTGTGGCAATCGTTGTCCCTACTGCCGAATAAGAGGTGAAACTGGAAACACGGCCCTGTGTGATGGTTTCCCCGGTTGTAATACTGGTCAGGGTAAAATCGGCAGTGCCGTTCAGGGAATAACGGGTCGTGACCTCATCAGGGGTGATGCCCTGCCCGATACTTGCCGTGGTCAGACGATAGTTCAGTGCATAACCGGCATTTGTCTCGGGGCCCAGCCGCTCTGACAAGCGGCGGTTCAGCGAAAAGCTGTCCGGATCATCCGGTTCACGCAGGGAAACACGGCCATGAAGTGCAGTTCCGGTTCCTCCCGGTCCATAAGCCGGGGTCATTTCACAGGCTGTGAGCATGCCGGTTGCCAATATGCCCAGCAGGAATACGCGGCGGGAGGGGTGATGATCACGCAACGACATTGACGATCCGCCCAGGTACGACAATCAATTTCTTCGGTGCGGCACCTTCCAGAAAGCGCTGCACGGTTTCATCCGCCATGACCAGTTCCTCGATATCTTCTCTGGCCATGTCCCTTGCGACAGTAATTTCAGCCCGGCGCTTGCCGTTGATCTGAATAGGCAGCGTTACCGTGTCGTCTTCGAGCAAAGCCGGATCAGCCTTTGGCCAGGGGGCATCGACAACCAGTCCTTGACCGTCGGATCCTGCCCAGACCTCTTCGGCCAGGTGTGGAACGAAGGGGGACAGAAGCTGGGCCATAATCTGCATGGCCTCACGCCGCGATTTTCCACCTGCCTTGGATTTGCCGATCGCATTTGCGAATTCGTAAAGCTTTGCAACCGCCTTGTTGAAGGCAAACCCTTCTATGGCCCTGGTCACATCGGCAATGGCACGATGGGCCGCGCGGGTCAGGTCCGGGTCCTCATCACCCTCCGATAATTCGCCTGCCAGACGCCAGACGCGCGACAGGAACTTGTTGGCGGCTTCGGCTCCGGCGGCGGTCCATTCGACATCGCGTTCGGGCGGGCTGTCTGACAGCATGAACCAACGTGCGGTATCAGCCCCAAAATCGGCGATGATATTGACCGGATCCACAACATTTTTCTTGGATTTCGACATCTTGGCTGATGGAATGACCTCGACCTGGGTGCCATCTGCCAGCTTCCCATCCGTGACATCTTCAGGCAGGTGATAGACAGGGCGGCCCTTGTCGTCGCGGGTCATATAGATTTCATGCGTGACCATGCCCTGCGTGAACAGTGCATTGAATGGTTCGATCGCGGTGTCAGCCAGATGCCCGGTCTTTGCCATCGCACGGGCGAAGAAGCGGGAATAGAGCAGGTGCAGGATCGCGTGTTCAATTCCACCAATATACTGGTCCACATTCATCCAGTAATCGGCGTCGGCACGATCCGTCGGGGTCGTCGCATGGGGTGAGGTAAAGCGTGCATAATACCATGACGAATCGACAAAGGTGTCCATCGTGTCAGTTTCACGCAGGGCAGTGCTTCCGCAATGCGGGCATGTGGTCTGCCGCCATGTCGGGTGCCTGTCCAGCGGGTTACCGGGCACGTCGAAGGTAACATCCAGTGGCAGCAGGACCGGCAGGTTTTCCTTGGCTTCCGGTACGGTGCCGCATTTCTCGCAATGTACGACCGGGATTGGGCAGCCCCAGTATCGTTGCCGGGAAATACCCCAGTCACGAAGGCGGAACTTGGTGACGCCCTCGCCCCAGCCCTGGACTTCGGCGATGGCGATGGCGGCAGGAACGGCAGCTTCGCCGGTCTGGTCTGCTTCCCCCGTGAAGCCACGAACATAGGTCACAACCTCAGCTTTCGCGGGGACATAAGGTGCCGTACTGACCAGCTCATCGGCCTCAGCCAGCGTCATACCCTTCTCGCCAAAGGTGGCGCAAATCGGCAGCCCGTATCGGGTAGCGAATTCGTGGTCGCGCTCGTCATGGGCGGGTGAACCAAAAATTGCGCCAGTGCCGTAATCCATCAGCACAAAATTTGCTACCCAGATCGGAAGTTCCCACGCCGGATCAAGTGGGTGGCGGACGGTCAGCCCGGTGTTAAAACCCATCTTGGGAGCAGTTTCGATGGCTTCCTCGGTTGTCCCGACGCGGCGGCATTCCTCAATGAAAGCCGCAACCTTCGGGTCCGATCCGGCAAGCTGTCTGACCAGTGGATGATCGGGTGACAGTGCCACGAAACTTGCGCCCATCAGGGTGTCAGGGCGGGTTGTGTAGACTTCGATTTCCGCAAATTCTGCCGGTGCCCCGACGGTTTGAAAGCGGAATTGCAATCCTTGTGATCTACCGATCCAGTTGGCCTGCATGGTCCGGACCTTTTCCGGCCAGCCGTTCAGTCCATTGATGGCTTCCAGAAGTTCATCGGCATAATCCGAGATACGAAAGAACCATTGGGTCAGTTCCTTGCGCTCAACCGGAGCCCCTGAACGCCAGCCCTTGCCGTCGATCACCTGTTCATTCGCCAGCACGGTCATGTCGACCGGATCCCAGTTCACCTGTGCCGATTTTCGGGTAATGAGACCCGCATCCAGCATGTCGAGAAACAGTGCCTGTTGCTGCGCCACATAATCGTCGTCGCAGGTGGCGAATTCGCGGCCCCAATCGATGGACAGGCCCAGCGGTTTCAGCTGATTGCGCATGGTGGCAATATTGGCATAAGTCCAGTCGCGGGGATGACCGCCGTTTTCCATTGCGGCATTTTCGGCCGGCATCCCGAATGCGTCCCAGCCCATCGGGTGCAGCACGCTGAAACCCTGTGCGCGTTTAAACCGCGCGACCACATCACCCATCGCATAGTTGCGGACGTGACCCATGTGGATCCGTCCTGACGGATAGGGGAACATCTCCAGCACGTAATATTTCGGCCGTTTGTCCCGTACGGCAGTGAAGCTGCCGGCATTGGCCCAGGCTTGTTGCCAGTGCGGTTCGCTGGTGGCGGGGTTATAGGACATAGGGCCTCCGGGCATTGGTCTGCCCGGAGGGTTTAGCCTTCGCACGCGCGTTGGTCCAGAAGCGGTGTGCGATATGTCTGTGGGTTACAGATTGCTGTCGGCCATGCGCAGCTGACGTGCACGGGTCAGAATTGCGTCCTCCACTGCCCGCACGGTACCAGGTGCGATGGCTGCCCCGCCTGAGCCTTGTAATGACAGTCTCAGGGAACGCGCATCCAGAGCCGGATCAGTGATGTGGATCGTGGCGCGATAGCTGCGCCCCCCGCCGGGAGGGGTACCGTAGCCGGTGACGATCACGCCGGTAAAGGGATCAATCGACTGAACTGGCAGGAAGTTCAGCACATCGAGGCTGGCATTCCACAGGTATTTATTTACCGCGACGGTCTGGTTCGGACCCTGCCGATTCGAGAACAGGTCCCAGACGGTCGATTCGCGCTGCTCCGCAACAGGCGTATTCTGCTGAGCTTGCGAGTTCCCTGTTCCGAACAATCCGCCGCCGCATGCCGAAAGCGACATGGTCAACGCGAGAATCGCAGCGGTGCGAAAGGCAAAACGGGGCATGGCACTGTCCTTATATTACTGTCGCCTCATGGCCTTGCCGCTCATTAGCGCGGATCGGGCGGCGCGGACAAGCTTTTCCCGCGTTTGCGATATGACAGCCCGGGGAATTGAGTGTGACCAATAAGCACCACACATGCGGCAATCCCGCAAAGTGCAAGGCGTTTTAATTGCATTAGAAATATGAACGCGCAACACATCAGACATACCCAGCGGCGGTAATCTGCCATTGGGGGGAACACCGAGAGACAAGAGGGAACACCATGAAAAAGATTTTGTTCGCGACCACCGCGCTCGTCATGACCGCTGGCGTTGCTGCTGCTGAAGTCGCCATCTCGGGCGACGCCCGCATCGGTCTTCGCTATGAAAGCGACACCGCATATATGGAACAAAACGATGTAACCGACGAAGGCGGCGATTCCTGGAACGTCGTTAACCGTGTTCGCGTCAAGTTCGCCCTGACCGGCGAATCGCAGTCGGGCATCTCGTTCGGTGCCAACCTGCGTTCGGACCAGCATTCAAACTCCGGCGACAACAACTCGGCCACCTCGGGTGATGTCTGGGTTTCGGGTGCCTACGGCAAACTGACCGTTGGCGACATCGACAGCGCTCTGGAAAAAAGCGTTGGCGACCTGCCGGAAGTTGGCCTGACCGGTCTGGATTTCTGGAACGAATTTGCCTACTCGACCTCGGAAGAAGTTGATGGCGACGGTGGCATCCTGTACGAATATGCCTTTGGCGATGTACACTTCTATGGCTCGTTCAACGATGGTTACTATGCCAATAGCGGTGTTGAGCGTGACACCACCAACTGGTCGGTTGGTGTTGGCTACAACATGGGCAACTACACCTTCGGTCTGGGCTACAGCAACTCCGACTACACCATCAACCCGTTCACGGTTGACGACGGTACCTTCTCAGCTCTGATCGGGCCGCTGGGCTTCGACGTTGACTCGGAAACCTGGGGTCTGTCGGGTGGTACTTCGATCAATGGCATCACCATCAAAGCAGCTTATCTGGACACCTCGTCCGATGATGAAGCACTTGACTACAGCCAGTATGGTCTGGGCGCCGAATACGACATGTCGAATGGCGTAACGCTGTCCGGCTTCTACCGCAAGAACGACTTCAGCAACGTTGATGTTGAAGGCGACGCATTCGGTGTTGGCGCTTCCTACGACCTGGGTGGCGGCGCTACCGTCAAGGGCGGGATCGTCGACGCTTCGATTGATGTTGCTGATGTCAGCTACGACAACACTCTGGTTGACTTCGGTCTTGAGTTCAAATTCTGATCCTCTGATCGGATGAACTTATGAAGAGCGGGCCTTGCGCCCGCTCTTTTCTTTTGTGACGTTCGCACCATGGGACTGAAAGAAATCAAGGCGCGTATTCACGCGGCAGAAGCAGAAGCGGGCCGGGTTGAAGGTTCGGTGGAACTGATTGCGGTTAGCAAAGTACAGCCCGCAATGAGGGTTGAAGCGGTGCTGGATCAGGGGCAACGCATCTTTGGCGAAAATTATGTGCAGGAAGCGCAGGGGAAATGGCCTGACTGGCGGGAACGCTATCCGGGGGTAAGGCTGCACATGATCGGTCCTTTGCAGTCGAACAAGGCAAAGGTCGCAGCCAGGTTATTCGACGTGATCCATACGCTGGACCGCATGTCACTGGCCCGTAAGCTTGCCACTGCAATTGAGGCGCAGGGATATGCTCCGGAACTGTTTCTTCAGGTCAATACCGGGAGTGAGCCACAAAAGGCAGGTATCCTGCCTGATGAACTGGCCGGATTCATGGTGCAAATCCGAGGGCTTGGGCTGATTCCGCAGGGCTTGATGTGTATACCTCCCGAAACAGAAGATGCCCGCCGGCATTTCCGTCTGTTGCGTGAATTGGCACAGGCCGAGGGATTGATGCGACTGTCCATGGGGATGAGCGCCGATTTTGAAACTGCAATTGCCGAAGGCGCAACACATGTCCGGGTTGGCAGTGCCATCTTCGGAGCCCGGGATTATACGCGCTAGGTCCTGTGGATCAGGTAAGTATCAACAGAGGTCCTGACCGATATCCATATGGCCGCACATGGGAAGCATAACATGCAATCAGGTTGGCTTGCCCTGCTTTGCCGTTGCAGCACTTTGTCCGGCATTCATCTGGTTATAGCATCGCCGGGGCTTGGTTTTCAGGCAGGATATACGGGATCACCGGGAAATGGCGGTTCATGGTCCACTGGTTTGGCGGCATTCCTATGCTGCTGGCCTCGCAGGCTGCCGCGTTGGCTTTTGAACCTGGCGGATAGTGTAGGACAATCTTTGGGCTTTCAATTTTGGCATAGGACTCCTGCTGATTCCCGTCAGAAGTTGGGTCCTGAGGGTGGGTGCCTGAACCGGCTGTCGGTTCCCTTGCGTCCTTCCTTGCCCCGGTATGCCCGGATAATGGCTGTTTTTCGTGAATTGCCTTGACCTTTGCCCGCCCCTTCTGTTGAACCCTCCCCTGACAACAAAGGGTTCGAAACCGCATGGAAGACAACAACCGCAATCTGATCCTCGCCATGGTTCTGTCCATGCTGGTGGTGCTGGTCTGGTTCACCTTCTTCGCGCCGGAGCCTCCCCCTCCGACACCAGAGGCCGAAGCTGCAGCCCAAAGCCAGGTAACCGATGCTGATGGCGTTGCCATACCCGGTGGTGTGACGGAAACATCCATTGCCGGGGGTGATGCTGGTGTGACTGGCCCTCTGGATGTATCGACGTCGGCGCCGCGTGTGATTATTGAAAGCCCGGCGCTTTCCGGGTCTATTTCACTGGCAGGTGGGCGGATTGACGACCTTTTGCTGACTGACTATCGCGAAACACTTGATGAAGATTCGCCCTATGTCCGTCTGCTATCCCCGACGGATGCCTCGCAGTTGCAAGTGGCTTCAGGTGGCACCACCCCTGCCTTTCCGGCCGGTACTGATGCAGCCGCAGCACAGAAACCCTATTATGCCGTTTATGGCTGGAGCCCCGCCGCAGGCACTGATCCGGCGGCGGTTCCAAGTGCCGGAACTGTCTGGGAAGTGGAGCCGGGCAGCAAGCTGACCCCGGACAGTCCGGTTACATTGCGGTGGGATAACGGTCAGGGTCAGGTCTTCCGCCGCGTCTTTGCAATGGATGACAAATATCTGTTCACAGTCACACAGTCTGTTGAGAATACCTCTGGCGCACCATTTGCTGCTGCGCCCTATGGTATCATTGCACGGCATGGCCAGCCCGATACGCAGAACTTCTTTGTCCTGCACGAAGGTGCCATTGCCATGACCGATGGTGAATTGCAGGAAACCAAGTACAAGAATATCGTCGATCTTGATCCTGTTGCCCGTGAAGGTCGTGCGGACATCACCGAAGTTGCCGAAAACGGCTGGATCGGTTTTACCGACAAGTATTGGATGACGACACTTGCCCCCGCACCGGGTTCGCCGTTCACGGCCGTTGTGAAATATGCCGAAGGGGCCGATATCTATCAGGCGGAAACCCGTTTCCCGGTTGTGACCGTTGCTGCCGGACAGACTGCGTCAAGCGAATCTTATCTGTTCGCCGGTGCCAAGGAATGGGAAACGATCCGTGATTATGAAGCAACCCCCGGTATTCAGCGGTTTGTCGATTCTATCGACTGGGGGTGGTTCTATTTCCTGACCAAGCCGATCTTCCGCCTGCTGCACTGGCTGAATGGCATGATCGGCAATATGGGCTGGGCAATCATTGCGCTGACCTTCATCCTGAAGGCCATCGTTTTCCCGCTGGCGCGCAAATCCTATATCTCGATGGCGCGGATGCGCGAGATGCAGCCTGAACTTGAGGCAATCAAGGAGCGCACAGGTAATGATCGCGCCAAGTTCCAGCAGGAAATGATGGTACTTTACAAGCGCGAGAAGGTCAATCCAGCGGCAGGTTGTTTACCGATCCTGATCCAGATCCCGATTTTCTTCAGCCTGTACAAGGTGATTTTCGTGACGCTGGAACTGCGTCAGGCACCATGGATCGGCTGGATCCGCGACCTGTCCACACCTGATCCTTCATCAGTGCTGAACCTCTTTGGGATGCTGCCATGGGATGCGCCGGCGCGGGACAGCATGTTCGGGATCATCTCGCTGTCAGTCATGGCGATCATTCTCGGGATCTCGATGTGGTTGCAGCAGAAGCTGAACCCGGCCCCCACCGACCCGACGCAAAAGATGATCTTTGCCTGGATGCCTTGGGTGTTCATGTTCATGCTGGGCGGATTCGCTTCGGGGCTGGTGCTTTACTGGATCACCAACAACGTCATCACAATCGGCCAACAATATGCCATTATGTCGATGCATGGCCATCCGCCGAATCTGTTCGGAAATATCCGTGACAGCGTGCGGCGGGGGAAGAAAAAGTAATGATACGGCTGGCGCAGATCTGGCGCTATCCGCTGAAATCGGTCGGGCGTGAGAGGTTGTCTCGCGCCCACCTCATAACTGGCGGCAAGCTTCCCTTTGACCGGCACTGGGCTATCTTGCATGAAGGCTCGCTGAAGCGGCTGGATAAGGCAGGAGAACCGCCTCAATGGTTGCCAAAGGTTGCTTTCCTGCGAGGGGCTGCCGCACCGGGTTTGCAGGCCGTCAGCGGAGGTCTGGATAACGGCCGTCTTGTGCTTAGACATCCGGAACAGGGTGATATTGCCGTCGATCCGGGAAATACGGAAGATACGGACCGGCTGATTGGCTGGTTGCGCCCACTTTGGCCGGATGACAAGCCGGTACCGGTAAAGTTGATTGCCGGTCAGGAACCGCTGACGGATACACGCAAGCCGTTCATTTCAATCAACTCACTTGATAGCTTGCGGGTGCTGGAAGCTCATGCCGGGCAACGGCTTGGTGTTGAACGCTGGCGGGGCAACCTCTGGATCGAGGGTGCCGAACCATTCACTGAACTGGACTGGATCGGTCGTGAAATCAGCATCGGAGCCATCCGGATGATCGTCCGGGAAGCAATTGGACGCTGTTCGGCGACAGCCGTTGATGTTGATACCGGTCAGCCGGATCTGGATATGGTCAGAACCCTGACGGAAGCTTATGGCCACAGCCATTTCGGTGTTTATGCCGAAGTTCTGGAAGGTGGCGATATTACCGAGATGGACACTGTCATCCCTGATGATCAGCCTTTGGAGGGATCGGTATGAAGGTTGCCTTTCCCGTTGTACCGGAACCCGAAGGTGAACGTGCCGAAGCTGCACGTCAGCTTTTTGCCGGGCCGGTGGACTTCCTGAAAGGCGTCGTCGCCATGGACGGACTTCCTGCAGCTGATCGTCCGGAAATCTGTTTTGCCGGACGGTCCAATGTAGGAAAGTCAAGCCTGATTAACGCTTTGACTGGTCGCAAGGGGTTGGCGCGGGCGTCCAATACACCGGGACGGACACAGGAAATCAACTATTTTACACTTGGCAATCATGGCTATCTGGTTGACCTTCCGGGCTATGGTTATGCGAAAGCTCCTGTTGCGGTGGTTCAGAAATGGCAGGCATTGCTGAAAAACTATCTGGCAGGTCGTCCAACCTTGCGACGGGCTTTCTGCCTGATTGACGCACGTCACGGAATCAAGCCTGTGGATCATGAGATTATGTCCCTTCTGGATAAATCAGCCGTACCGTTTCAGGTCGTGCTCACCAAGGCAGACAAGCTGGGGCCAAATGCAATAAAACCGGTTCTTGAACAGGTCGAAAACGAGCTGCAAAAGCATCCGGCAGCCTTTCCGGAACTGGTTGTGACATCTTCGGACAAGGGACAGGGGATCATAACCCTGCGCACGATTATTACCGGTCTGGGCTGACGGCAGGATCGCTTTGTAGCCAGAATTCAGCTGATGAATAAGACTTAGCCGGCACCGCATTCGGTGATGATCAGGTCCATGGCTTCGTCATGTGGCTGGGGGTGGATCGTTTCCAGATGCCCGGCTTCATGACCTATGCCGATCGCATAGGGACGTGGGCGCAGGGCAACCAAAGTCCGGTCATAGAACCCACCGCCATATCCTATGCGAAATCGCGCCTTGTCCCAGCCGACAAGTGGGGCAAGAACAATCTGTGGAATGACCTGCAGATCGGTTGCAGGTTCGGGGATATTCCATGGTCCGGGCCGCATTTCTGCATCTGGTGTCCATGGCCGGAAGATCAACGGAGCATCGGGAGAGGCTACAACGGGCAAGGCGATATGAATGCCATGTGCCACCTGTTGCGCCATCCAGCCACGCAGATCCGGTTCTCCATGGATCGGCCAGAACGCAGCCAGGATCATACCATGCGCACCGTTAAAGCGGGTGGCCAGGACATGATCCAGATGGGTTGTGATCCGTTTGTTCAGGCAAATATGTGTGGTTGAACTTATTGCAGTACGCTCGTCCAGCAGACGCGTCCGTTCTGCCCTGCGCCAGTCAGCCGCAACCTTTGCTCTGACCGGATCTTCTGCCCGCGGAGCGAAATAATTCGGGGCTATTTCCCCAGCCATACAGGCAGGAGAAGCATAATCATGTGGGGAATTCTTGTCAGGATCTGTCATGCCGGGTTGAGTCATCTGCCGTTCACTGCAATGCTGCATCGTTCAGGAACCCTTTGGCAAGGTCGGCATATGTCTGATGTCATCCGCAATGGTAACGATTTTACCGTCGATGCGAAAATTATCGCAGAGGGGCTGGATTTGCCCGAACACGCCATTGCCCGTGCCATGTCGACGGGTGCCATCACCACCTTGTTTGAACGCGGGGAAGGCAATGACGAAGGCCGTTTCCGCCTGTCCTTCTTTTATAGCACCAGAGTATTGCGCCTGACGGTTGATAAAGATGGAAAAATCCTCAGTCGAGCCCGGTTTGAACGTGTGATCAGGTAAGAATGTGGCTAGGTTCTGTGGGGATTCAGCGTCCGTTGATGAGAGCGCTTGCAGCATAGATCATGGCGGAGAAGACGGTGTCGGTCTTATCCGCTCTTAGGGCGATGCGTTTGAAGTCTTTCAGATTGCAGAAGAAATTTTTGATCAGGTGGCGCCACTTGTACATCTCGTCGTCGATCTGAATCGGCTCTTTCCGCTGCGGCTGCTGCGAGATGCAGATCGTCGCGCCCCGCTCGTTCATCTCTGCGACGATCCAATTGCTGTCAAAGGCTTTGTCTGCAAGCAAAGCGTCAAACGTCAGGCCATAGATCAGGGGTGCGACACCAACCGTATCATAGCGGTTGCCCGGCAGCAGGACGAACCGCACGAGGTTCCCGA
>JBKEAB010000137.1:0-1988 GCA_047971845.1 Paracoccus sp. (in: a-proteobacteria)
CTGGATGCTCGCGGACAGGGGCTATGACGCCGACTGGTTCCGAGAAGCATTGAAAGACAAGGGGATAAGAGTATGCATCCCCGGCCGAAAGTCCCGCAAGAAGGCGGTCAAATACGACAAACGGCGCTACAAACGCCGCAATCGCATCGAGATCATGTTCGGGCGCCTCAAGGACTGGCGCCGCGTTGCAAACCGATACGACCGATGTCCCGAGACCTTCTTTTCCGCCATCCTCCTCGCTGCAACCGTCATCTTCTGGCTATGATCAAGAACAAGTCCTGACCCTAAGCGGGTTCTGCCTGACTTAGAGGGCTTTCGACAGGTGGTGGAGCGACATCGAGTACGCCCAGGGCATCCAGCCCGCCTAATATTGAATCAACTGCGATTGTTGCCAATATGACCCCCATCACCCGGCTTATAACACTGGCACCCGTGTTCCCGATAATCTTGTGGACAATACTTGCGGCAAGCAGGAGAAACAGCGTCAGGAGCAGAACAAGCATCAAGAGACCAGCCGTAATCGCCTGTTCGGCAATTGACTCCGTATGGTTGTTTGTCAGGATCACAATTGCCAGCATTGCACCCGGCGAGGCGATGGACGGCATTGCAAGGGGAAACACCGCTCCTGCAAGGTGATCCCGCTCTGCTTCCTCGATCTCACGCGCGGGCTTGGACTCTCCGAAAATCATGGTGATTGCAAACAGGAACAGTATGATTCCTCCGGCGACCTGAAACGAACCAAAGCGCAGACCCAGGGTTTCCAAAAGGAACTGCCCCGCCACAAGGAAGGCAAGCAGCACCAGCGCCGCAATTGCAACAGCACGCAGCACGAAGCGACGGTGCAGATGTTGTGGCACACCCTGAACGGCAAAAAGGAACACGGGAATCGAACCGACCGGATCAATCACGACAATCAGGGTAATGAAATCCTTTGTAAGTGCAGCCCAGTTCATGATGTGCCGGCCTTCATGCTGATAGGTTGGTTAATCAGAATTTCCTGTATCGGATTACTACTACGATCAGTAAACCCGCAAGCAGGAAGGATAACTTGTCATGGCATTGTTGCAGAACTCCTGTTTGAGACGTGAGCCCCTTCCCCCTGGGCTTCAGGCCACGCGGACGATCTTGGCGGTTCCGAGGGCGTTGAAGCGGTTGATGAGGGCGACGCGGATGTGGATTTCAGCGGTTTGGCGGTCGGGGTCTCTTGCGGCGATGCGGTCACCGAAAGCTTTCATGCAGCGCATCTTTGCCTCTACTCTGCTTCTGACATGGTAGCCGTTCCGTCGTTTCCAACCTGCACGACCTTGTTCGCGCACATCGCGGAGGATTGCATTTTGCGAGACGGCGGCCGGGCAGTCTTCCCGCCAGAGCCGCCCGTTCTTTCGGATCGGGATGATGGCCGTGGCCTCGTGCTCGAGAATGGCGGTGCGACAGCGGCGGGTATCATAGGCCCTGTCCGCCGTGACGGAGCCGATCTGCTCGTCCTCAGGGATCTGGCCGAGCAGGGCAGGCAGGGTCGGACTATCACCCTCCGCACTGGAGGTGAACTCCACCGCTCGGATGTCGGATGTCGGATGTGGCTGTGTCCATGGCCAGATGGACCTTGCGCATTGACGCCTGCGCGAGGGGCCGTGCTGGCGGGCGGGTCATTCGCCGTCGCCGTCGCCGTCGCCGAGGAACTTGATGCCGGTGCTGTCCACCAACAGGTTCAGCGGACCGTCGGCCCGGCGATAGGGGATCTGGACGGCGAGTGTCTTTTGACGGCGACACAGGGTGGTGTAATCTGGCACGGGCCAGTCCAGCCCCGCAAGCCAGTCCATCTTGGGGTCGATCAGGATCAGCATCGCCCCTCGACGCTCAAGCGCACGGTTGTACTTGGGCCAGTGCGTGGTGCGATAGCGGGGGAGGGCCGGCTTGCTCATGACATCCGCCTAACCAACTGAATTCACAAAGTGAATCCTCGATCCAGCAACTTCTGAAATAACGCC
>JBKEAB010000138.1:0-9110 GCA_047971845.1 Paracoccus sp. (in: a-proteobacteria)
AGTCCTTGACGATCCTGCCATCAAAGTTGAACGCGTCGCTGTTCGAACGTTCAGGGCTGGGTTCACTTGCGGCGAATTTGCCGAAAAAGCTATTTTCCTCGATGCTCGAAATTCCCGTGTGGGAATCGCTTGATCCGATCAGGCCAAACTTGAACGGGTTGACGCCGAATTCATCCTGCAGGGCCAAGCCGCGCTTCAGGGCCTCGCGTGCATATTCGAAGGCAATCATGCCTTCAGTCTTGGCCACGAGGGCCATATTGCCCTTGTCCCAGATTTCGAAATTCGCGAATTCATCCGCAGGCGCCAGGCTTGGATGCTGTTCCGATGTGCCTTTGGTCTGGGTCAATTCGTAAAGCGGCTCCCATCGTGCGCGTTCAGCGGCCATGGCGGCATCCATGGGGAGGCCGTCGGGTTCTTCGGTAGCGAACATCAACCCGTTTGACAGGTTGCCGTTATGCGGAATTGCAAGGATGCGACCGCCCGTGGTTTCCTCATACCCAGCCATCCATTTCCACAATTCGCGGGGCAGAGTGGTGTCAAAGGTGGTCAACGGGCGGACCAGATCAGCCAGGTCCTTGCCGTCGCGATAGACGATATTACGGTGCAGGTTATTGCCACCGCCGTAATTCGAGGTCCATTCATAACCTATCAGCGCCGTAAATTTTCCGGGCTGGTTATGGCTGTCGACGATCGTGGTCAGCCTGTGCCACAGGTCAAACTGAAATTCGGGATCCGTCAGCTGTTCCGGGACATTGCCGTTAGACTGTGCCTGAATGATATCCATCATCACGGCACTGGCCTCGGCCCCACCGGCCAGGATACCTTCCCGCCATCTGTTCAGTGTCAGGTCCGAGATCAGGCTTTCATCACCGGCAAGCAGGGCGCTAAAACCGCCCAGAGCGTCAGAATGATCGGCCACCATCATGAAATCATATGGCTCGGACAGCCGGACAGGCAGACCAGTATTCGAGGTTATCTCCTCACCTTGGGCGAAACGCAGGGCATCGTCCGGACCAATACGGGTGCCATTCGCGATCGCATCCGCAGACCAGTCCGTATGCAGATGCACTTCGCCCCATAATGGCCGCAGCGCATGTGGCTTATCGACCTGCGGTGAATAAGGGCGGTCCTGCGCAAAGACCGGTACCGTCACAACCGGCAGCACCATGGCAGCGCTCAACATTAATCTTGTAAGAATATCCAAGTTATCTCTTCCTTGCAGGAGCCTGCCGCATATCTACGGCGATAGTTCACGTTTGTGCCCCCATGAATGAGACGGGATGCGCCAGACCTTCGTCTGAATCCGGACGTGCTGGCTTTACCTGAGAAACCTGCGGTATGAATATGACCTCCTCCAGCCGCTCCGTAGATATTGTGCACCAGCATGCAGTCCGTCATCCATCATGCGTCAAAGGGGGATGGCTTCTTCCTTCACCCGCCCGGCAGCTCTGGCAATAATGTTGCAGAACATTTGGCCGGATGCCGTAGCACTCACCATTGCAGGACAGGCAAAATAATTGATATTTTCGGCCAAAATAGTCGTTTGTGGAAGTCACCAGAATGGATGAACGGGTCATCGCCCAAGGGGAACTGGCCGCGCCCTGGCGCACCATTACCGGCTCGCTTCGCGAGTTTGGTGCCTGGGGTGTTTCACGCACCCGGGCAATAGAGATATTGCGCGATGCCGGCCTGCCCGAACATGCCTATGATACACCGGATTTCCCCGTATCCAGTGAACAAGAGTGGCGTATACTGATTTCCGTGCTAAAGGACATGGATGGCGGGCCACCGGACAGTACCCGAATTTTCAACGACATTGACAGACATGCAATTGACGGCTTTGGCATCATTGGTCTGGCACTACAAAGTGCGCCGACATTGGGTGAAGGGCTGACATTTGCCTTACACAATCCGCAACTGGTTTGGGGGCTGTCGCGGGTGATCCTGCTGCAAACCGATCATGCAGTGATCATTCGGTTCGAACCCAAACAACCTGACCTGGCGGGTGTGCCGATCCATGATCTGCGCATGTTCGTTGACTATTTCGTTCAGCTTGAAATGGCGGCTGTCATGCGTCTGGTGATGGATGTTCTGGGTGAGGAGATCGTGCCCGTCTCGGTGCATCTTCCGCTGTCACAGCCCGCCGATTGGGATCAGAACATGGTACACTTCATGGCCCGGACAGAATTCGAAAGTGAACAGTCCGAAATTCACTATCCGCCCGATCTGTTGGGTCGCGTGCCCCTTCGGACGAACCAGATCAACTATGGCTATTCCATCAGTATCGCACAGCGCGTTTCCGAACCTCTGCGCACTGAGGTCGGCTTGGTCGAACAGGTCAGCCGCCTGCTTTGGGCATCGTCACCGTCGCTGGATCGCACGGCAGTCGCGCAGCAGCTTGGCATGTCCGAACGCAGCCTTGCGCGCGCCTTGCAGGGGCATGGCACCAGCTTTCGCAAACTGTCACAGATCGTTCAGTCCGAACGTGCGCGTAATCTGATGCGTATGCCGAACGCAAACGCAGCCAGCATCGCTTATCGGCTGGGATACTCAGACCCGGCTGCATTTTCGCGCGCTTTCATCAATTGGACAGGTTTGTCGCCAGGTCGATGGAGAGCAAGACAGGCAGTCGATACCGCACATCACCGAATTACGGCATCGAAATTACCCGAAGAGGATCAGAGTTGACGCGTACCGCATTCAACACATTCAGTGACTGCGGCTCATGATGTATGTGCCGTATGTCGCGTAGTGCAAAAAAAATGTCATATAAAGTTAATCATATGTCATCGCCCAGCATCATAATCAGGGGCCGAAGCGTAGGTCTGTATTATTTAGGCCGGGCCACTGCCAGCGGTCAGTTCTGAATACCAGACTGCCAAAGATCATGCGGTGAACAATAAAGGCTTAGGGAATGACCTTATCGACCAGGAAGCAGGCGATTTCAGATGCTTGCGGCAAACAGTGGGATCTGCTGGTCGTAGGAGGCGGCATTTCTGGCGCTGCGATTGCGCGCGAAGCGGCGCTTCGCGGGCTGAAAACACTGCTGGTTGAACAACGCGATTTTGCCTGGGGAACCTCAAGCCGTTCCGGGAAATGGGTACATGGCGGGCTGCGCTACATGCAGCAGGGTCAGGCCCTTGTCACCTATCATTCAACCCGTGAGCGCGAAGGCCTGCAGCGCGAGGTGCCCGGGCTGGTCAAGCCATCCAGCATGTTCATGACCTTCTTCAAAGGGCAATGGCGGGCCAAATCGATGCTTGTGCTGGGGCTGGTCGTCTATGATCTGATGCGGGGGAAACTGGCGCGGCACAGGCTTACCCCCGGAAAAATCAGGGAAATCGCGCCGGGCATCAGGGACGAAGGCGTAACCGGCGGACTGATTTTTCAGGAAGCGCAGACCGACGATGCCAGGCTGGTCATGCGGGTTCTGGAACAGGCGGTGAAAGACGGTGCCAGTGCGCTCAATTACTGCGAGGTCACTGGTCTCATCAAGGAAGACGGCGAAGTCACTGGCGTCGTGGTTCACGATACCGCAGATGACAGTGCAGAACCCTTCGAGATCAGGGCAAGGCAAGTTGTCAACGCAACTGGCGCATGGGCCGACAAGCTACGACAGCAGGTTAACCGGACGCGGGACGAGAAAGTGCGCCCCCTGCGCGGCAGCCATCTGGTCTTTTCTGCCAAGCGTATCCCGATTTCCGAGGCACTGGTGACATTCCATCCGGCAGACAAGCGTCCCGGCTTTGTCACACCCTGGGAGGGCAGGGTTATCGTCGGAAACACCGATCTTGATCATGCCGAAGATCTGGACCGGGAAGCATCCATCTCACCTTGGGAGGTCGATTACCTGCTGACGCAGGTACGTCATTATTTCCCCGGTCTGGACCTGCAGAAAAGCGATATCATCGCCACATTTTCAGGCATTCGTCCGGTCATCGACTCGGGCAAGGTCGACCCGTCGAAGGAATCGCGCGATCATATGGTCTTCAGCGAGGACGGCCTCATCTCGGTGACCGGCGGCAAGCTGACCACCTTCCGGCTGATTGCTGATGATGTGGTGAACGAAGCCGAACACAGATTGGGCAGTCTGCCCAAAGCGGAAAGGAAGTCGGTATTTGACAATGCCGGGGATCCGCCCGCAGGTGTCGACGGGCCGCAAGCCATCCGGCTGCACGGCCGCTATGGGACGGATGCCAGATTACTGGTGGGACAGGCACAACCGGGTGAACTTGAGACGATAGGCGACACGCATACGCTGTGGGCCGAACTCAGATGGGCGGCAGCCAATGAAATGGTCGTTCATCTGGACGATCTGCTCTTGCGCCGAACCCGAATAGGGCTGCTGTTGGAAGCTGGAGGGGCACCGTATCTGGACAAGATCGGAACAGTCTGCAGGCCGATACTGGGCTGGAATGACGACAAGTGGCAACAGGAAACTGATCGCTACAAAGCGCTCTGGCATGATTATTACAGCGTACCCGAGGCGGATGACGCGGCCTGATTCAGGAGATATGAAATTGCTTATGCAAGCGGAGCGACAGGCGGTTATCGATTACTGCCGCAGAATGTCCGATATCGGTCTGACAGCCGGCACCAGCGGAAATATCAGCCTGTTCAATCGCGACGATCAATGCATGGCAATCAGTCCAAGCAGCATGGATTATCAGGCAATGACGCCGTCCGATATCGTGGTCATGGATATCAATGCCAAGGTTGTGGATGGTGATCGCAGGCCTTCGACCGAATACGGGATGCATCTGGCCTGTTATCAGCGGCGTCCCGATATCGGTGCCGTAGTCCACAACCACTCCCCTGCCGCGACGACCCTGGCGATCCTCGGGTGGGACCTGCCGGCAGTTCACTACATGATCGGTTATAGCGGCGGAGCGACTATTCGCTGCGCACCTTATGAGCTGTTTGGCACACCTGAACTGGCCGACGCAGGTGTCATCTATATGGGCAGTGGTTATGGGTGCCTTCTTGCAAACCATGGCGTGCTGGCCGCAGGCCCCAATATCGGCCATGCCTTTGCGCTTGCTGAGCAGATCGAGTTTTGCGCCGATGTCTACTTGCGGGCAACAAATGCCGGCACACCGAATGTCCTCAGCGATACGCAGGTTGCTGACGTAATCGCCCATTTTTCAAATTACAACGCACAAAAATAGGAGGGCGCCATGCTGGGGAGGATGCTGGGACAAGGGCGTAAGTCCGAAGTCTATGAATGTAGTGACGGCGTGGTCATCAAGCTGTTTTTCGCAACGGTTGAACCGGAAGCGGTTGAGGTTGATTATGCTGCCAGTCGTCTGGCATCCGATCTTGGGCTGCCCTGCCCACGGGTACTGGGGCGCAAGACGGTTGACGGACGTGCAGGTATTCTGTTCGAACGGGTGGATGGCCCAGCCTTACTGCATGTCCTGATGTCGGGACAGGGAAATACTGCGGAACTGGCGCAGCAATTTGGTTCCCAACAGGCGAAAATCAACCAGCAGCGGCCAGAGGGTTTGCCCGAATATCGGACCGTATTGCTTGAGTTGTTGAACAACGCCCCGGAAGGCTGGTTTACGAATAAGCAGATAAATCAGCTGGCAGATTATGTCCGGCACTTGCCTGAAGGCGATCATCTTTGCCACATGGATTACCATCCCGATAATGTTCTGGTCGAGACTGGTGATCTGAAAGTTATTGATTGGGCGATGGCAATGCGTGGGCCCGCAGTCTTTGATTTTGCCTATTCGTTACTGGTCTTGACCTCAGGCGATCTGCCGCCGGGCCTGACGGAAGAGCAGATGCAGTTCATCGCCACGATCCGGAAGCAGCTTTTTGAATCCTACGTCGAGTCCTATACAGCCCTGAGCGGGCTGTCTCTTGAGGACACAAAGCCATATACACTCGCCAGCCAGCTTTTCCGGTTGCTGTTCTGGCAATTGGAGGTCGAGAGGCCATCCCTGCTCAAGAATATCGCTCGGGAACTGAGTTAAAGATCCGCGGCTACCTGATCGTTCCTCATGTTCTCAGGAATCCGAAATTTCTCCGAGGCAGGTCCAACAACCATCGGGTCTGGGTCGGTATTCGGGACGGCGATCAGTACAGGGCATGTCCCTGTACTGATCATGAGGCCTATACGGTCAGGATGGTCTTGACAGCGCGGCGTTCGTCCATGGCCTTATAACCTTCTGCGACCTGATCAATTGGCAATATCAGATCAAAGACCTTGCCGGGTTGGATCCTGCCCTTGAGAATGCGGTCCATCAGGTCGGGCAGAAAGCGGCGAACCGGGGCCGGGCCACCCATCATGCGCTGTTGCCGGAAGAACAGTTGCTGGCCGTCAAAGGTGACGCCATGTGGCACGCCGACATAACCGATGGTCCCGCCGGGGCGACAAATGCCCATTGCCTGCTGCATGGACTGTTCCATCCCGACGGCTTCGATTACCGATTCCGCGCCAATGCTGTTGGTCAGTTCCATGACGCGGGCAATGCCGTCCTCACCGCGTTCCTCAACGATATCAGTGGCACCAAATTCACGGGCAAGTTTCTGGCGGCTGGCATGACGGCTCATGGCGATGATACGATCTGCACCCAATTGGGATGCGGCCATCACGCCCATCAGCCCGACGGCTCCATCACCGACGACAACCACCGTGCCGCCTTCACGTACATTTGCGGCAATCGCGCCGTACCAGCCGGTTCCCAGCACATCTGAAGCAGCCAGCATATGCGAGATCATTTCTGGTGCCGGCATTTCCTGGGTTGCAACCAGCGTTCCGTCAGCCAGTGGTACGCGGGCATAAGGGGCCTGTGCGCCGGTCATGAACTCGCGCTGCATGCAGGACGACTGGAAACCGAACTGGCAATGCGGACAGGTATTGTCTGAAATACAGAAGCTGCCGACAACAAACTGACCGGGTCTGATGTTGTGGACTTCCGCACCGACTTCGATCACTACACCACAATATTCATGGCCCATATGGATGGGTCTCTCATTTGCCTGAATACCACGATAAGGCCAGAGATCAGATCCGCAGATACAGGTTGCCGACAGCTGGATAATAGCATCGGTGGGTTCCATGATCCTCGGGTCATCGACCTGCTCATAGCGGATATCACCAGGACCGTGCAGAATGGTTGCATACATGGAAAATTTCCTTGTTTTTATCGAATCAGTCCAATGCGCGGCAGAAAGCCACCGCACTTGGTAACGGATTTATCCCGTCCTTCATATGACCGAAGGCGTGGCAAGTCAGCCCGATAGATATACCCGAACCAGAAGAAGGCAAGGTTCAGCCGTGTCGTGTTCAGGCCCTGTCAACATGTGAGGGATGCCGGGCCCGGGTGCGTTTTATTGCCGTGGCCCGGCGGGCGGCACGGATCAGTGTAACCGAATACAGTGCCAGAGCAGCCCAGATCAGCGGGAAGGCAATGACCTTGGCACCCTTAAAGGGTTCACTGAACAGGAACACGGCGATCAGGAAGACCATGGTCGGGGTGATGTATTGCAGGATCCCGATGGTTGACAGTCGTAACAGCTTGGCACCATTGGCATAAAGCATCAGTGGGATGGCCGTGATCGGGCCGCAGCCAATCAGCAGAAGGGTATCATGCCAGTTCGTACCAAAGCGTGCCGTACCCTGGATATGCAACCAGATCAGATAAAGAAGTGCAGGTATAAACAGCAACATGACCTCAAGCATGAAGCCCTGATTTGGGCCCAGCGGCAGGCTGCGTTTGAAAAAGGCATAAAAGCCCCATGACAGGATCAGACCGACCGCGACGGCTGGCAGGCTGCCTGTCTCAAGGGTCAGGATCACAACAGCCGATGCAGCCAACCCGACTGCAATATATTGCAGGCGTGACAACCGTTCCCCCAGAAACAGGGCTGCCAGACAAATTGAAAAGAGCGGGTTGATGTAATAACCCAGTGCGGCTTCAATCGTGTGGTTGTTGGCAATGGCCCAGACATAGATCAGCCAGTTTCCGGTGATCAGGATCGCCGTCAGTGCCGCCATGGCCAGGAGGTGTGGATGGGCAATTGCGGCACGGATATCATTGGTACGGCGCTGCCAGATCAGGACTGCTGCTGCAACAGGAACGGACCAGATAATGCGGTGGGCAATGATTTCGGTTGGTGAGATATGTGCCATCGCCTTCATGTAAAGCGGCAGCATCCCCCAGAGGAGATAGGCCCCAAGGGCATAAGCATAGCCTTTTGGCGAATCGTCTGGCAGTGGAGTGTTCTTCATGTGTGCCATGTCATGATATTGGTCTGGATGATGTTTGCAGGGCATTGTTTTATAAGAAAAAGACAGGGAATATTCGGCGAAAATCTTCCATCACGGTCCTGTGCAATTGAATTTGAGCGGGTAATCGTTACGAATGGCGTGACGATGACGTATCGTCTGAAAACAGTATAGGTGTAAGATGTTCAAGACTTCTGCTTTCGCTCTGGGATTCGCCCTGATGGCTGGTGTGGCTGGCGCACAGACAACGCCGGATCCGGATGCAGCTATCTCGGCAGCCAGAAACCAGCTCGGAGTGCTGGAATACTGCGCAGCTGAAGGCCACATCGACAATGCTGCAGCCGAAGTTCAGACCAAGATGCTGGACATGATGCCTGCGGCGCAGGATGAAGCTGCGGTTGAGGCCGCATATCAGAAAGGTAAGGAAGGCACTGTCAGCGCCATGGGCGTAGAACAGTCACTGGCCGACGCCGCAACGGCACAGGGTTCTGATGTTGCCGCGCTTTGCGGTCAGCTTTCCACGATGGTGCAGCAAGCCGGTGAGCAGCTGCCTAAGTAATTCACCTGACAGATTTATGACTGATGCCGCCGGATGGTTATTTCCGGCGGTATTTTTATTATATACTCTGTGTCCTGTGGGATCCGCGTTTTCCTTGACGCATGATGCCAAGCCGATTCAGATATGAGCATGCGCATTCAGCCCAACTTCCTGTCACCATCAGAACGGAGCGCCCTCATGTCCTGCGCGCTCAGCCATCGCGAGGATCACGGCATCGCGCGGCGTGCGAATGCGATCTTGCTGCTGGATGATGGAAAATCCTGTCAGATGATCGCCGAGTTCCTGTACCTGGACGACGACACCGTCCGCAGC
>JBKEAB010000139.1:0-2432 GCA_047971845.1 Paracoccus sp. (in: a-proteobacteria)
AGCTGTCCTCGAAGGCCTGCTTGATCGCAGCCATGTCCAGCCAATCCTGTCCGGCCCGGCCCGAGGCCCGTTCCTAATCGCGCTCAGCCTGATGGCACCAGGGGCCCAGACCGTCGGTGGAACGGTTCTCTCGGAACAACACCAACACTGCGTTCGCGCAGATCAGCCCGATAAGCGGGGGTGAATCTCTGCTTCCCCATAGGGCTCACCCTTTGAGGGCTTTACTCTCAGGTAAACACCGGGCGGTTCAGGGTACTGACATCTATCCGGCGTCACCGGTCGATGCTGGTGCCAGCGGTAATAGGTCTGTTCAACAACACCGATCTTCCTGATCGCGGCAAGACGGGACATGCCTCGCCCCATCAGGGGCCTCAACTTGCCGTCGCTTGTTTGCCATTTCTGATCCTCCGTTTCCTCATCATACGGCGGACCACTTCACGGGGAGATCACTGTTGGCAAAAATTATCACAAAAGACCGCATAGGCGGACAGCAATCCGGCAAAGCCTTTACAGATACAGGTATCCACCCTATCTCTGCGCGACCATGACGACCAAAACCGATCCGAATTACAAAATTATTGCCGAGAACCGCCGAGCACGCTTCGATTACTTTATTGAAAGCGATCTGGAGGTGGGCATTGTCCTGACCGGGTCTGAAGTGAAGTCCCTGCGCACTGGTCAGTCAAATATTGCCGAAAGCTACGCCAGTGTTGAAAATGGTGAACTATGGCTGATCAATTCCTATATTGCTGCCTATAAACAGGCTGGAGTCTTCGGACATGACGAACGCCGGAGCCGCAAGCTTCTGGTTTCGAAACGAGAACTGTCTCGTCTTTGGACAGCCGTGGGGCGTGAAGGCATGACGTTGGTGCCATTGGTGATGTATTTCAACCACCGTGGACTGGTGAAGCTGAAAATCGGCATAGCCAAAGGCAAGAAAATTGCCGACAAGCGCGAAACATCAGCCAAGAGAGACTGGAACCGTCAGAAGCAACGGCTACTGAAACAAGGCCATTAAAGCGTTCCTGGTTGTTTGCTCTCCGGGTTTGATGGTGTGATTTTTTTCGGATGAATGGAAGGAAGCCCTATGGGCCACATTCGTCACAGCAGGGCCACGACTACGCACGCTGTTAGAGCGGCAATAATGAGGCCAGCCCGCCATCGGTCCGAGGGTCGGCCCGAATGACCGAACCAGAAAGTTCGCCGTCGCACAGTTGGTCGGGAAGGCAAGAAAGAAGGCGGCCTGGGAGTTTCCGGAACTCCTCTTGAACGCCGTGCCCTGCCGGATCCACACGATCCTCACGGACAACACAATCCAGTTCGCCGAGCAGCCTCGAAATCGCAACACGATCTGCTCACGCCCCATGCGGTTCGATATGATCTGCGAGGCCAACGGGATCGAGCACCGGCTGACCAGGCCCAACCATCCGTGGACAAGTGGCCAAGTCGAACAGATGAACCGGACAATCAAGGACGTGACCGTGAAGCAGTATCACTATGACAGCCACGATCTGCTTCGCTGCCATCCCGCCGACTTCCTGAACGCTTACAACTTCGCGCGTCGCCTCAAGACCCTCAGCAGCCTCACGCCCTACAAATACAGCAGCAAAATCTGGACTTCAGAACCAGAACAATTCATCCTGAACACAATTCTCCAGATGACGGGAATGAAAAACCAGCCGGCATGGGATTGCGGCAGTTGCCGTATAGAGTGCGGTTATAGGATCGTACCAACGCGGCGGCCACACGGTCTGGGACTACAAGTATCATCTCGTCTGGCTCACGAAATATCGCTGCGCGATGCTTGGCGGAAATGTCGGCAATTGGTGCCTTGAATTGATCCGCGAGACGGCGCGGGCGCATGAAATGATGATCCACGCGGGCAGCGTGAATCGCGATCACATCCATTTGCTGGTGTCAGCTCCGCCGAACCTGTCAATCAACCGGGCGGTACAATATCTGAAGGGTCGAAGTTCGCACAAGCTGTTAAGCGAGTTCGGGCTATTGGGGGTGCTTGGGCAAGCCGCATCCATTGGAACTATGCACGCAGGCCACTGCGTTCGTTGACGAGGGGTACAGGCACCGTGAAGCAGCGCGGCACTTCCGGGTCTCGCTGAAATTCGTAGACGACCTGATCAGGCTGCGACAGGACACCGGATCGCTGTCGCCGCGACCGCAGGGGAACGGTGGCAGACATGGCAAACTGGCGGACGTAACGGGCCGGATCAAGGGCAGGTCGCCGACAAGGGCGGGATCACGGTCGATGAATTGACGGTGGAACTGGCCGACACGCATGGCATCAATGTTCATCGCGGCACCGTCCGGCGGGCGCTGCGCGGCCTCGGACTGATGCACAAAGAAAGACCTTCAGGCGCTTGAGCAGAGGCGCAGGGATGTCGCCGATCTGCGGTGCATCTGGATCACGAAGCGCC
>JBKEAB010000140.1:0-3440 GCA_047971845.1 Paracoccus sp. (in: a-proteobacteria)
CCGACGAACAGGCTGATTGTCAACCCGCCTTCGCGCATGAACCATGGCGGTTGATCCATCACGATGCGTAATTCCGGATAGATGTCATTCAGATCGATCAGGACCAGACGATCTTGCGCGGCGAATGGAAACGGAGCGGGAAACTGGTCGATGACCTGATAATGCGCTGCAATGGAATCCAGACGCTCTTTGACAGTCCATCCGGCGCAAAGATAGGGCCAGAGCAATGGGCCAACCAGAGCTTGTGGCCGCTCTGCCGCAAGCCTCTGGAGGGCCGGAGAGGAACTTCCGGCCAGTGCCGCAAAGCTACGGGCATGGGCGGCCGCACTCAAAAGCAGTTTTGCGCGCAACTTTGCCTGTGCAAGGCCCTGGCTGTTGCCGATATGCGGCAAGGCTTTGCAGAAAAGCCCAACTGCCCGGATATACGACATATTTCTTTTCTCCGAATATGGACGACGAGATCATATCAGAGATTATCTGATTTCGTGACTGCCTTTCCGACGCGATATGTGCTGCCGTTTTGCATTGCAAGGGAAAAACCGGATCCATTTCCCGAGCGTCGAAAGCTGAACTATTGTCAAATCTGGTGTCCAAGCGACCGTGATTGCCGTGCCGCGATTTGTCAGCCATGGGATCATGACCGTTCCGGCGTCAGATCAGACACGACCAATCCGCTTGGTCTTCCCATCGTTGCAGAGCCTTCCAAAAGGCGCAGCAGGCTGTCATTGATCAGGGGGATTGTCAGATGGGACAGTCAATCATGGTTGATCTTCTCATTGCGCAGCAATGGCTTGATGATCAACTGTCTGAAATCACGGAAAAAATGCAATGGATAGCTTGGTGACTGGCCGCGCAGCGCTGCAATTGGCGCATTTAACGCGGCACCTGCCAACCAGGCGATGGCCATTCTAAGTGCCCCACCCCGTCCGTGGGTTTTACGGAAATAATGCAGCCAGGAAGCATACCAATAGCCTGGCTTTGCCTTACGCTTGCTTCCGCCGCTTTTGACATCGGTGGCCGCACCCTCGATATGGAAAATTCGGGCATCGGGCAGGTAGTGGATTTCATGCCCCGCCATCTTGATACGGTGCATCAACTCAAGCTCTTCATAATAAAGGAAGAAAACGGGATCGAAACCATCCAGCGCCTGTAATACATCGAAACGGAACATGACGGCCGCACCGGAAACCCAGTCAACGGGGCTTTGCGGATGATCCGGCGGCAGGGCTGTGAGGTGGCGTTTGAACCGTGATGTAAGCGGGCCAAAATTCACCGCATGGGCAAAAATCCCGCGTGCAGAGGGGAAACGAAACGCGGCTGTAACAGGCTTGCCTGAAGGAAAGGAAATTCCCGCCCCACAAGCCGCAACCTCGGGATGGGCATCCATATGGCTGGCCAGCAGGTCAAGCGCTTCATTATCCAGCGTGGCATCGGGGTTGAGCAGGAACACATAGCGCGGCGGGATCGCCCGCGCAGCAAGCGCCTTGATCACCACATTGTTCCCACGCCCAAAACCGTGATTATCTGTTTCAGGCCAAATCGTTACCCGTTCTCCCCATTCGCAGGTGGCATGGGTTTGCGCGAAACGCTCGGCATCGCCTGACGGGGAGGCATTGTCGACGAGGTGGATTTCGACATGACGACCGCCATGCTTCCGTTCCAGAACGGATTTCACCCCGGCAATTGCAAGCTCCGCTGTCCCGTAATTGACAATGATAACCGCTATATCCGTTCCCAAAGCCACGGCCACCCTCATGTTGTCCTTTTTCCGTATATGGCTGATCCGATCCTGTCAGCACAAGCAGGAAAGCCGCAAGCTAAGGTTTGGATAAAAGCTTCGTAAAAGCTACCGAAAATCTGGCATCGATCTCGGGCTTGTAGTGGCCATCACTCAGGAATCCTGATGGATCCTTCGGGTCGAACAGCTCAGCTGTTGCCAAATATGCGATCTTCTCGCGCTTCAGAATCGGAACGGTCAGGGCTGCGATGTCAACATTCAACGCATCCCTTGTCTGAATTGCCATAACAACCGGAATCTGCCCATCTTCCCGCGCTGTGCGGGCAAAATCGACGATCATACGCTCCAGCACCTCGGCATAAGGATATTCATCCCCCGCCAAAATCCTGTTTTTAACCTGTGCAATATGGCCCATGGCCCATGTTCTGCGCACCAGGCGCGCAAAGGGCGAACTGTCCAGCCATGTCCAGCCAAAGGTGATCGGAGAGTAGAACGCATCCTCTGTCGCGAACTGATTTGTCAGCTTCCGTCTTGCCTCGGGATCATTTTCCAGCGCGCGCTGCTCATCGGCGCTGTTCACCAGCGGCTCAACCCGCTTCAGACCTTCGCCATCAAGCCGGAATATCGGATAGGTGAAGGGGGCGGGCTGTTCAAAGGCGATTGTCCGGTTGCTCAGTGCCGCCATGGCAGGAACTGCGGAGGACAAGATGCCCAGCACCACGATATCCCCCTTTCGCCGGTTTGCCCTGTCCTCCTGAAACATCGCATAGGTAAAGTTGGGTGGCGCTCCCGGACCCGCATGCCCATCCCATTTCAGACCGGGGTTCTGCTCCTGTGCTTTCCGAAGAATACGGGCAACGAAGGACATGCCATAGCTGCGGATGACCGGGCCGGTCTCTGGCGGCTCTTTGGCGAAAGCTGCCGCGGATATGGCCAAATTCTCTGACCGCCAGGCAACCTCGGAAAGATTCCCCGGCATATTCGGCCTGGCCTCCCATTGAGCCAGCTTGCCCGGCACCGAGCGGCCATAGTCGAAATACCGCACCAGACTGTCCATTTTGCCCCGCATCTCTGCTTGTCGCAGGATCGCAGCAACGCCCATATCCAGAAGCACCAGAAACAGCAGGATCATGCCAAGCATTTTAGCGGTTTTTTTCATGGTTCCTCAGAACTGGAAATAGATGAAGGCTGAGGTTGCCGTTGTGGCCCCAAATGCCAGAAGATAGAGCATCCCGGCATAGATCCCCGCACGAATGAGCAGTGGCCATGTCTGATAGAAGCGGGTATTGCCCGTCCACTCGGTCAAGATGTCCCAGACCAGCAGGAACGCAATGCCCAGATAGGCTGCAATGGGCAAATCGGGGATCGTCAGACCCGGCGCCCCGGTGAAGAGACGTCCGGTAAAATCCACGATCTGCGCAAAAGAGCCTGCCCGGAACAGCAGCCAGCCGTAGCAGACCACCTGAAAGAAGACAGCGATCATCAGAACCCGCCCGGCCCAGGCCATGACACTGCGCTTTGTGCCTTCTCCGACCCGCTTATGGGTGCCGCTTATGATCCGATGAATGGATAGAAGCCCGCCCTGATACAGCCCCCAGAGGGCAAAATTCCAGGCCGCGCCGTGCCAAAGCCCCCCCAATGTCATTGTGGCCATCAGGTTGCGATAGGTTTTCCAACGCCCGCCACGATTGCCCCCCAGCGA
>JBKEAB010000141.1:0-3727 GCA_047971845.1 Paracoccus sp. (in: a-proteobacteria)
ATGCGCTCCTGCAAGACCGATCAAAGCTTCACCGCGTTCATCGCGCGCGCCGCAGCCATCATCCTCATGAGGTGAACGTCAACAGCCCCTAAACTGATCTGGTAGAGTTTCCGGCAGAAATTTCAGCGGCCTTACTGTCTCGGCGCTTGGTGATAATCAAGCGGGCACTGTCAAAGCAAACCGGGTTGAGACGCAATCGGCGGCGGCCTACCCTGCCTGGATGACAAATCGCGACCCATTCAAGTATTTCAAAACCAGCCGGGAAATCATCCGCCTGGCCGTTATGCTGTATGTCCGGTTTCCGCTTTCGCTGCGGAACGTCGAGGACCTGCTTCACGAACGAGGCATTGATGTCAGCCATGAAGCGGTGCGGTATTGGTGGCATCGCTTCGGCCCCCTCTTCGCGGCCGAGATCAAAAAGCGTCGCGTGGCAGGGATGAAATCCAGCCGATGGCGCTGGCATTTCGACGAGATGTTCGTGAAGATCAACGGCGAGAGGCACTACCTCTGGCGAGCGGTGGATCACGAGGGGGAAATCCTGGAGAGCTTCGTGACGAAAACCCGCGACAAGAAGGCGACACTGAAATTCTTAAAGAAAGCAATGCGCAAGCACGGTCGCCCGGACGTGATTGTAACGGACCGGCTGCGTTCCTATGGCGCGGCGTTGAAAGAGATCGGCAATGCAGATCGACAGGAAACCGGCCGCTGGTTGAACAATCGCGCCGAGAATTCCCATCCATCGTACTTGCCATGTTTGCAATACTGGTACATTCAATGAGAACACATTGAAGAGGTGCCAGTATGAGTTTCTTAAACAAACGAGGCGGTCGTCTAACTAAATGGAAAGGCAAGGTTGCGAGCCTTGCGGCGTTGACCGCCAGCGTCGCGATTAGTGCGATATCAGTGCCGAGCCTGGCGAAGGCCCAATGCGTCACAGCCGGAGGCACGGCAACATGTTCCGGAACCATCGCGCTATCCGGCGGTGAACTTTTCGACTGGACGCCGACGACGTCTTTGACATTTTCGTCCGATTTGCACGCGACATCTGCGGGAGGAGGGTTGTTCCAGTTCATTGGTTCAAGTGCTGCTCCAGCCACTGATCTTGTTATGACGGTCGAACAGGGCGCGAGATTTGAGTTTTCGGGTGTTTCAGATGTGTTGCGGCTAGTGGCAGGGACTGACCAGACATCCCGGATAATTCTCTCGGGCACGATCATCAATACTGATCGTCGTGGTGTCCGCCATCAAATCAATGGCGTTGGACCAGTTGGTGCACATAATGTGGTTTTAAGCTGCGGTGGTCTGATTGATACAGAGCAAACCGGCATATGGACGCGTACCAACCCGACAGCAGGAGACGGCCAAATCAGTTTCCAGATTGATGGTACAATCCGCAACGCAACGGTACGTGGCATTCACATCTCCCAGAATTCAGAGGCAGACATCCCTGTCACCGTTAACATTGGCGCAACTGGAGTGATGGAATCAGGGCAGCAGGCTTTGTACATCGGCAACAATTCCACCACAGCAGCAACGATTGTAAATATAGATGGTCGTGTCGTGGGTGGTTGGAACATGGCGGCAATTGGAGGGGCAAATGGTAACTTTGGTCCAACGGCGGCAGTCACGATTCAAGCAGAAGATGGCGGAAGCCAGATCCGGATCGGGCAAGGTGGTCAGGTTTCCAGTCTGAACGACCTTGTAATAAACGATCTCGATGCTGGTCTCAATACGGATACGTCGGCAGAAATGGAGTTGGTGAACGATGGTACAATAACAGGGTACGTTTTGCTTGACGGAGGGAATGATACCTTCACCAACAGATCCGCAAATTCCTGGAACATTCGAAACTTCGCGGCAACGACCGGACCCAATACACGAGACACCGAAAATGTGGCCCTGTCTGATTTCGGCGCTGGTGCAGATACTTTTACAAATACAGCAAATGGTGTGGTGCGCCTTCTGACAGTTGGTGATCAAACCGGTTTTTCTACTGACACAACAGACGATGCTCAACCGACTGCCTGGTTAACCAGTGGTGTCACCGAATATTTCCCGGACGCAGTTCTGGTCTCGCAGCCAAGTGCAATGCGTTCCATCACTGAAACCGGTGTCGAGCAGACGCATCTTGTTAATCTGGAGCGGTTTGAGAATGCTGGCCTCCTGACAATGGCCGATGCGGAAACCGGTGGTACGGGGCCCGTTGCAGGGGATGTCTTTGTAATCACCGGAAACGCAACAGCAAACGGCACCTCTGGCGGGGGAGTCTATGTTTCAAATGGTGGCAGGGTGCATATTGATACGGTATTGAACGACGGCACAGTGGATGAGACAGACCTTCTTGTTGTTGATCGCGCCAGTGTCGGGAGCGGTCCGACTCAGATTGTCGTCACAAGTGCTCGACCTGGCAATGCTGCGTCAACGGATCTGAATGGAAATGGTCGGGCCGATGCCGGCGAAGGTATTCTGGTCATTCAGTCCCTGGAGAATGGTTCAGATGCTGGAGCTTTTGCACTTGCATCTCCGGTTGAAGAAGGCGTTTTCGTTTACGACCTCGATCAAACCGATGGACAAAACTGGTATCTCCAAACTGTTGTCGGGGCCCTTTCGTCAGTGGCCCGTGTTTATGAGGCTGTCCCACATATCCTGATGACCGAATTGCCAACACTGGAACAGAGGGTTGGTCAAAGACTCTGGAACAATTCACCTACCTCCTCTGAAAAGGGTCTTCAAAAAGGAAGTTGGGTCCGTCTCACTGGAGAGTTCTCCAAAACCGATTTGAACAGCGGAACATCGTTTGACAGCAACGAGTGGCAACTACAGGCCGGTCTGGATCTGCCGCTCGAAACTGGTCGCTCGGGTCAGTGGGTACTGGGTGCGACCGCACAAATTGGGTCAGTAGATGCCTCCGTTTCTGGTTCACATGGCGGCGGATCGATTGACTCCGAGAGCTTCGGTATCGGTGCGACGGCCACGTGGTACGGAAATCAGGGGACGTATCTGGACTTCCAGGGCCAAGTGAATTGGCACGACAGTTCGCTCGCTTCAGCTAATGTCGGAAAACTGAGCGATGGCGAAACATCGCAGTCCTATGCGTTCAGCGTCGAGGCAGGACATAGGTTCACCGTAAGCGAAACCGGGGGGTTGACACCCCAAGCGCAATTGACGTGGAGCAAACTGGACGGTGCCGAATTTACTGACGATGCAGGCAATGGCGTTGATCTTGGTTCGAACAGCCGCGTGATTGGGAGACTTGGCCTAGCGTACGACCATCAGGTTCAGACTGGCGTTAATGAGTATCGAAAACTGTATGTCATTGGGAACATTTTGCATGATTTTTCTGGATCAAACGAGGTCACGGTCGGGGGTGCCGTCTTGAAATCCGAACGAGATAGCACTTGGGCGGAACTCAGAATAGGTGGCTCAATCGCGTGGGACAAGAGCAAGAGCCTGTATTCAGAGGCTTCTTACCGAACCTCTTTGGACAACCCGAGTAGCGACAATCGAAGCGTGATGTTCAACGCAGGATTCCGCTGGGAGTTTTGATGTTTGAACTGGATGGCACTGTCAAAGAAAACCGGGTTGAGGCGCAATCGGCTGCGGCCTAGCCTGCCCGGAGGCATTGTCAGATTAAACTGATCTGCTAGAGTTTCCGACAGGAATTTCAGCGGTCTTATTGTCTCGGCGCTTGGTGATAATCAAGCGAACAAGGCATTTGTGCCGAAGC
>JBKEAB010000142.1:0-2300 GCA_047971845.1 Paracoccus sp. (in: a-proteobacteria)
CAGGAAGGCGTCGAACGCCGCAGCCAGCACATCGCCGAGCTGAACCAGCGCGCCGCCGAGGCGGACATGCGCCTCAAGCGGCTCTACGACGCCATCGAATCCGGTTCGCTCGACCCGTTCGAATCCGCCCTGGGCGAGCGTATCGCGGGCCTCACGGCGCTTCGCGATCAGGCTCACGCCGATGCAACGCGGATAGAAGCCATGCTGGCAAGCTCCACCCATCAGCGCCTCACCGGCGCAGCCGTGCGCGAACTGGCCGACGAAGCCCGCCGGAGATTGCGGCTCGGAAAGGGCGGCTATCGGCGGGAACACGTCAGGGCGTTCGCCCAGCGTGTCGAGGTCGCGGACGATGCGATCTACATCAAGGGCAACAAGAACACCCTGCTACGGACGCTGGTGGCCACAAAAGGAGGGAAATCGGCGGCAACCGGCGTTCCCGGTTTTATACCAAGGTGGCGGACGGTGAGGGATTCGAACCCTCGAGACGGTTCCCCGCCTACACACTTTCCAGGCGTGCGCCTTCGACCACTCGGCCAACCGTCCGTGTCTGCGCTAGTTAGCCTTTGTACCGCAGCACTGCAAGACCTCAGAGTCTGGAAATCCGTTCTTGCAAAGCGGCAAGCTGGCGTCGGATCTCATCCATGTCATCCTTGCCGCTGTCCATCGGAGCGTCTGCATTTTCTTCATCAGGTGCGGGACCGGAGGATGCCCCTGGCCAACTGCCCATCATGGCTTTCAGAAACGCCTGTTGCTGACGTTGAATCTGATCAAAGCCGGGAACCGTGCTCATCTGCCCCGATGACATCGCCGCCATGTTTTCCATCATCTTGGATTGCCCGTCCCGCAGCATCTCAAAACTGGCGGCAAGGAACTGGGGCACCACACTCTGCGCCTGACTGGTATAGCTGCGCACCAGATCGGTCAGCACATCGACCGGCAACACATTTTCTCCCCGGCTTTCGTGTTCAGCGATGATTTGCAGCAGATATTGCCGGGTCAGATCATCGCCGGTCTTCAGATCGACAATCCTGACCTGACGCCCGTCACGAATAAATATGGCGATATCTTCCAGCGTAACATAGTCGCTGGTTTCCGTATTGTAGAGCCGCCGGCTCGCATAGCGTTTGATCAGCAAAGGTTCCGTCTTTGCACCAGCTTTGGCCATTGGCTGTTCTCCAGTATGCATTTGCAGCATCTTGCGGAGAACACAGAGGGAATGCAAAGAAAAAAGGGCAGCCCAAGGGCAGCCCTTTCAAATGCGATACTGTCAGCCGATCAGGCTTTGGCAGCAGAAGCCGCTTTCTTGACCGCATCCTGAGCCTGTTTGGTGGCTTTCTGAGCGGTTTTTTGTGCGTCGTCAGCCAGATCCTTGCCAGCAGCCATCAGCAGATCAACAGTTTCCATCTGCAGCTTCTTGGCAACTTCGGCAAAGGCCGACATATGCTCGGCAGCGCTTTCAGTTGCGGCGTTGGCAAAATCGGTGAAGGCTTTTGCATAAGCACCAGCATCATCTTTCTGGGTGGTCAGTTCACCAACGCGGGCAATGGTGTCCTTGGTCCACTGAGCCGTAATTTCCGTTGAACGCTCAGCTGCGGACAGGGCAACACGGGCCATTTTTTCGTTCAGTACAGACTGGTTCTTGAAAGCATCCTGCATCGACGAGGTGTCGACAGGGAAGTTTGCAGCCAGATCTTGCATGGTTTTGGTGAAGTCAGGGGTCTTAGCCATTTCATTGTCTCCTTCATGGCAACCGGGGAGGAAGGCCGCCGTAAATATCCAGTAACCTCAACTTATATGCTGCGATGCAGCAATTCAACATATTTTTTCTGCGTTGCGGCAATTTTATGCTTCTGCAAAAAATCCGGTTTTTAGAGCGTGTCGTGCTCATTTGGGTTCATATCCTGCGGCAATGAAATAATTGAGGCATTCGTCTTCGGTGAAGAGGTCGCAGACCTGGCCGACGGCCTTCCATAGTTCGTCGTAGGTTCGGGCTGCGGCCTTGCGCAGGAGGGCTTTGAGCTTGGCAAAAGCCATTTCGATGGGGTTCAGGTCTGGGCTGTAGGGCGGGAGGGGCAGAAACCAGCAGCCAATGTTGCGCAAAGTTGCAGACGCTTTCGGGCTCTTGTGGCTGGAGAGGTTGTCCAGGATGACAACATCGCCGCACTGAAGGGTCGGAGCGAGCCGGGTCTCGACATAGAGGTCGAAGAGGTCGCGATTGATCGGCCCGTCAATCACCCAAGGGGCATCGAGGCGGTCATGTCGCAGCGCCGCGATGAAGGTCTGCGTGCGCCAGTGGCCGA
>JBKEAB010000143.1:0-11626 GCA_047971845.1 Paracoccus sp. (in: a-proteobacteria)
GCAGCCGCGAGATCGAGGACTGATGCGCCTGATGCCCGTGGGTCGCCGCCAGCGCCGCAGCCATCTCCCGCAGGGTGATGTCGGGCCCGTCGCCCGGACCCTCTGGTCAAGCTTGATCGCAGAGCTCGTGCTGACACCGAAGCGGATGGCTGCATCCCGCCGGGTATGCCCAGCCTCGATATGCCGCTGCACCCTGTCTCTCAGATCGGAAGAATACGCTTTGCCCATGTGATCCACCTCCAATCATGGTGAATCACAAATTCGACCGTACGGGAATCCTCGGATTCCCGTTTCGTGCAAAACGCTCTAGGTTCTCGTTATGGCTTGTGACAGATCTGTCTTGCCTGCCTGACATCCGGTCTGCACAGAAACAGGATCAATAGGCTGCAGCCTACCACCACGCACAATACATCTTACCTGCACAGGGATATTGGCCTGCACCCTGAACCACATCCCTCCCATCATCGGGAGGGATTACGCTGACGGCTGGCAGAGCGTAAACGCGCCTCTCTCCATGTGATACAACTGATTGCACCGATCATCATCGCTCCGCCAACCAGCACCATCGGGTCAAGCGGTTCATGAAAGACGGCCGTGCCCAGAAAGCTGGCCCAGATCAGTTGCAGGAACGTTACCGGCTGGGTGACCGCCATGGGAGCCACGGCAAAGGCGCGGGTCATGGTATAATGACCAAGCGTCGCAAAAATAGCGACCAGCCCCATACCACCAACCTGCGTCCAGTTTGGTGGAACCCAGACAACCAAAGCAACCGGGGTCAGCCCGATGGTCACAGTAACGGCCATCATCGCCACAACTACCTCTGCCGGAACACGTTGTGCCAGCCAGCGGGCCAGCAGATAGGATATCCCAAAAGCAATGGCTGCAATGACCTGCGCCAGATGTCCTGTCCCCAATCCCCGCATTCCCGGTCGTAACACAACAAGCGCCCCGGCAAATGCAATCAGGATCGCCAGACCGCGCCGCCACGAAAATCTTTCCTTCAGCAGCAGTGCCGCACCCAATGTCGCAACAGTCGGGTTGAGAAAGCCAATCGCGGTCACCTCGGCAATCGGGATACGTGTCATGGCAAAGAACCACAGGCTTACGACCAGAACATGCAGCCCCCCGCGCAGAAAAAACGCCCCGTAAAGAGCCCTGGGAATGCCATCATACATGATCCGCAACAGGATTGGGATCAAAAATATCAGGCCGAAGAGAAACCGGATAAAGGCAGCCTGAGGTGCCGGAAGCCCTGCCCCGAAATACTTGACCAGGGCATTGACGCCCACAAAGCAAAGCCCGGTCAGCAACATCCACGCAACGCCCGCCAGATCGTTGCGCTGTGCTTCGTCCATATCTACCCCCGGATCAATTTGTACGCGATAGACCACATCACCATGGCAATGACCAGATCCAGCACCTGCCATGCCCGCGGCCGTGCAAAGACCGGGGCCAGCAGCCGCGCCCCATAACCAAGCCCGAAAAAGAACAGAAACGAACCGCTGACAGCCCCGGCCGCAAAGGCCTGCTTATCGGCAAACCCCGACGAGACAGCCCCCAGCAGCACCACTGTATCCAGATAGACATGAGGATTGGCCCAGGTCAGTGCAGCAACCGTCGCCATAGCTGGCCAGAATGCCTGCGCCTGCCCCCCCGTACGCAATGCATCACCCCCTGCAAGAGCCGAGCGGGCCGCACGCAGACCATAGACAATCAGGAAGGCCGCACCACCCCAACGCATCGCTTCGGTAAACCAGGGTGCTATCCGTGTCAGCGCATCAGCTGCAAAAATCCCGCCCGACACCAGAACAGCATCTGATACGGCACAAAACAGGCAGACAGCCAGAACATGACTGCGCAACAACCCCTGACGCAGTACAAAAGCATTCTGTGCCCCAATGGCGACGATCAGAGAAAGCCCCGCACCCAGACCGGCAAGATAGGTATCCATGTGGCACCTCCTTTTTTGTACCGATCTTCCTGCCTTGCCTGTATCCATAATGGAAATTAATAATAATTTCCTCTGATAGGAATTATTTATGATTGATTATCCTGCTCTCATAGCATTGGCAGAGATTTCCCGTCGCGGTTCGTTTGAGGCAGCGGCCCATGCTCTTGGCATTACCCAACCTGCCGTATCGCAACGTATCAAGACGCTGGAATCCCGTATCGGGCAGGTTCTTCTGGACCGCGGACCACCTGTGATCGCAACTCCCGCGGGGCAGCAGCTGATTGCCCATCTGGATCAGGTCAGGCTGCTGGAAGCGGGATTGTCGGACCAGATTGACACGGGCCCGGTTCCCGCCATCATCCGCATTGCAATCAATGCTGACAGCCTGGCAAGCTGGGCCATGTCTGCCTTGTCTCATACACCGGGACTGATTGATCTGGTCATCGACGATCAGGACCATTCTGACGGCTGGTTACGCGCCGGACTGGTCAGTGCGGCAGTGACTGCACAAAGCGGACCTGTAACAGGATGCGACAGCTATGCCCTCGGGTCGATGCGCTATCTGGCAACAGCGAGTCCCGATTTCATGCACAAGCACTTTGTCGATGGTATCACTCCCGAGGTTCTCCGGCGCACACCGGCAGTCACATTCAACGGCAAGGACAGTTTGCAGGATCAATGGGTCCGCCGGAATCTTGGGCAGCGGATTGCGCTGCCGACCCATATGATCCCCGTAACCGGAGCGTTTGCGGATGCCACGCGCCTTGGTATGGGCTGGGGAATGAACCCCGAAATTCTGGTTGCAGAAGACCTGCGTACCGGCCGGCTGGTTGAACTGTTGCCCGACACACCACTACTGGTACCGCTTTACTGGCAGATTGTCCGGATCATGGCACCATCCCTAGCACCACTGACCCGCGCCATTCGCAGGGCAGCACAGACAATGCTGCATCCTGCCTGATGCACCGGTTACAGCTGGGCTGCAACCTCATCCGACAGGTCAAAATTTCCGGTCACAGTCTGAACATCATCATCTTCTTCCAACATCTCGATCAGCCTCATCAGCTTCTGCGCAACATCCAGATCGGCAATCTCGGTTGGGGCCTGCGGCTTCCAGATCAGCTTGGCTGTCTCAGATTCACCGAGTGAAGTTTCAAGCGCAGTCGACACCTCGTTCAGGTCCGTATCCGCGCAGTAGATCCAGTGACCTTCTTCATCAGATTCGACATCATCTGCCCCGGCGTCAATGGCAGCCATCATTACCGTATCGGCATCACCGGCTTCGGCCTGATATCTGATCTCGCCCTTCCGGTCGAACATGAAACTGACCGAACCGCTTTGTCCCAGATCCCCACCGCTTTTGGTGAAATAGGACCGCACATTCGACGCTGTCCGGTTCCGGTTGTCGGTCATAGCCTCGACAATGATGGCAATCCCATTCGGGCCATAACCCTCATAACGGATTTCATCATAATTCTCGGCATCACCGCCGAGGGATTTCTTGATGGCGCGGTCAATCACATCCTTCGGGACCGAGTTGGATTTAGCCTCCTTCACTGCCAGACGCAGACGAGGGTTCTTGTCCGGCTCAGGATCGCCCATCTTTGCGGCAACGGTAATTTCCTTTGCCAGCTTGGAAAACAGCTTCGAACGAATCGCATCCTGGCGACCCTTGCGGTGCTGGATATTTGCCCATTTGGAATGGCCTGCCATGGTCAATGGTCCTTCGACATCAGCAAAATACGGGTTTCCGGCGCTTTTAATCCAGCCAGCACCAGAACCGCAAGGGAACAGTTATCTGCATCTGACATCAACTCAGGTCAGGTCAGGTCAGGCACCCTGCCCTGCACAAAATCAGGACGAAAGATCAGTCGTCATCTGAATCCGACAGCCCACGCTCTGTCCAGTTACGCGATTCCGGCGTTTTCAGCAGCTTTTCCCGCCCATCCGGCATAGTCACCAGAATATCGGCATGCGGCTCAGCCACGCCATTCCCGAAATATCCGGAAGATTGCATCATCACATCATATCGCGCCGGCACCGGGCAATCGGTAAAGGTGCCCGTCACCGATCCGGTAACGTTATTGGCATGACACTGCATTCCATTCGAGAAAATGACAGTCAGCCGGTTACCGATCAGTATCACATCATCGGGCACAGCCTGATCGTTGGGAATGGCACAGCCGGCAAGCGTGGATACGGCAATACCAGCAACAAGGATCTGTTTCAGAACCATGTGAGTTTCTCCTTACAGAGGCCAGAAGATGGGGATTACCAGCGATGCCGTCAACGCCATCAGCATATTCAGCGGTAAACCGACGCGGATGAAATCACTGAAACGGTAGCCACCCGGCCCATAGACCAGCGTATTCGTCTGATAGCCTATCGGTGTGGCAAAGCTTGCCGATGCCCCCATCATGACTGCAATGATCAGCGGACGTGGATCAACGCCAAGCGATCCTGCCAGGCTGATCGCAACCGGTGTCACGATGACCGCAACCGCATTATTGGTTACCGTCTCAGTCAGACCCATGGCCAGCAGGTAAACGGCCAGCACCAATGCCCAGCTTGGCAATGAGGACAGGGCGGGTGAAACCCATGTCACGATCATTTCGACCGCACCAGAATCATCAAGCCCCGCCCCCACGGCCAGCATGGCAAAGATCAGCGCCAGAAGGCGACCATCGACAAAGCTCAATGCTTCATCCGCATCAATGCAGCGTGTGCCCAGAACAATGGCAACACCGATAAAGGCAAGCAGCAGAATCGGCGCGATATCAAATGCCGAGAAAAGCACAACCGCAGCCAGAACAGCCACTACGATCGGGGCATGCTTGCGGCGGAAGGCGCGGTCGGACGGGGCGGAGACTTCAACCATTTCCATATCGGCAGCCAGACGCTGAATGTCTGCGGGGACACCCTCCAACAGCAGGGTATCACCGACACGAACAACCAGATCATCCAGCTGACGGCCAATATTCTGGTTCTTGCGATGCGCTGCCAGCACATAGACACCATAACGCCGGCGCAGGCGCATCGACCCCAGCGAACGCCCGACCATATGACAACCCGGCGTAATCAGTACCTCTACTGTATTGGTCTGGACCGAACTCAGCTTGTCGACCATGCGCAGATCCTTGTTGCCCTGCAGGCCCAACACCTCGGACATGGGGGTCCGCAGGACAACACGATCCCCGGCTTCCAGTGTGACCGCCGCCAGGTCCCGGCGCAACGAGGCATCACCACGCAGAACGTCAATAACACGGGCATTTTCACGGGCGAAAATATCCACCTCGTCCACCTTCTTACCGACAAGTGCACTATCTTCAGGGATCGCCACCTCGGTAAAGAACTTCATCTTTGACTTGGATGACGACATCAGCGCCGACATGGAATCCCGTACCGGCAAAAGCTTCGGAGCCACAAAAAGCAGATAGCATAACCCGACGGCAGCCATGGCGAGACCAACCGGAGTAATTTCGAAAATGCCAAAGGCCGGCTGACCCGCCGCACGTGCCACACCGTCAACCAGAAGGTTCGTCGATGTCCCGATCATGGTGACCGTTCCGCCCAGAATCGACAGATATGACAGTGGCATCAGCAATTTGGAGGGGGCCTGATTCAGTTCCCGCGCAAGCTGCATGAAGATCGGCATCATTACCACGACCAGCGGCGTATTGTTGACGAATGCCGACATGGCCAGAACAGTCGCCGACAGCCCGGCCAGTGTGGCAAAGGGTCGCTGTCTGGCATGTCGTGCAGCATGTTGTCCAATCCAGTCCAGCGCCCCTGTCCTGACCAGCCCGCCCACAATGATGAACATGAAGGCAATGGTCCAGGGTGCAGGGTTGGCCAGCACATCGGTTACCCTGCTGACTGGCAGAATACCCAGTACCAGCAGCACAGTCGCACCAAGAATCGCCGTTACCTCAGGCGGATAAGTTTCACGGATAAACAGTGTCAGCATCCCGGCGATGATAAACATCGTAGCGATGGCAGAGGCATTTCCGGTCAGTTCAATACCGAACATATAGTCCCCGAGTTCACAACCGGCCATGCCAGTCAACCGGCGCATCATTGGCCCATCCGGGCATTTTGCGCAAGGTCTGCCTAACCCTGCATATCCCCGGACGGCATCGCCGGGGCCAACCGCCCACCCTGCCGGACCGGCCAGATTGCCTGCACAAGCCCTGTCCGGTCATCCGTTTCAACCAGAACTCCGGACAGGGTCACATTGCCCTGTGCGGGGGAAAAACGATCACGCGTCATACCAGTGACAAATCGGCGCATCGGTTCTGCCTTATCCATCCCGATCACACTGTCATAGTCGCCACACATACCGGCATCGGTCATATAACCGGTTCCGCGCGGCAAGACCTGTGCATCACCGGTCGGAACATGAGTATGGGTTCCGACAACAAGACTCGCCCTGCCATCACAGAAATGCCCGGCAGCCATCTTCTCGGACGTCGCCTCGGCATGGAAATCTATCATGGCTGCCTGCACTGCGGCCATCGCCCCTACCGGATGTGCACGCAGCACCCCGTCCAGTGCTGAAAACGGATCATCAAAGGCCCGTTTCATGAAGACATTCCCCAGCACCTGCGCGACCAGGACCCGACGCCCCCGGGATGCCTCAAACACACCAGAACCACGGCCTGGCGCATCCTTGGCAAAGTTCAGGGGCCTCAGCACCCGGGGTTCCTTTTCGATAAAGCTCAGCATGTCCTTCTGATCAAAAGCATGATCACCAAGCGTGACGACATCAGCCCCGGCATCCAGAAAAACCCGGGCATGCCCGCCTGTCAGGCCCATACCTCCCGAGGCATTTTCGCCGTTCACAACACAGAAATCGGCCCGGAGCGATGCCTTCAGCCCTGCCAGTCCCTCTGCCACAGCAGCACGTCCGGCACGCCCCATTACATCGCCCAGAAAAAGCAACCGCATTACATTTCCTCTTGCATTCCACCGTTCTAACCGGTCAGCCATTACGGAGTCCATGCCGCAGGAAAGTGCCGGACACATAAATCGGTCAACAGAACATACGGGTATACAACCCGGATCAGACCCGCGCGAATACCATGGCCTTTTCGGGGTCAAGCGATACCGATACCGATTCTCCTCGTGACAACGGGCAATATCCGGTTCCGCAACAGCGCAGACGCTGTTCCGATCCGGGCATGAAGACCTCAAGAAGGTTTTCCTTGCCCAGATTATAGACATGCATGACACAAGCGGCATTCACGGCACCATCCGAACGAGCAACACGCACATGTTCCGGCCTGATCGCGCAATCAACATCCAGACCATCTGCCAGTCCAGGTGCAGGCAGGATACCAAAAGGCGTTTCCACCATCCCCCGGATCACGCGGCCCGAGACGACATTCAGGTCCGAAAAGAACTGTGCGACATCCAGATCGGCAGGGCGGTCATAAAGTTCCAGCGGCGTACCTTCCTGCTTGATCTGCCCCTCCCGCATGATGGCGATACGATCAGCAAGCAGCATGGCTTCTTCAGGGTCATGCGTAACAAGCACCACGGCCGCACCCGCCTCTTGCAGCAGCTCACGTGTCAGTTCACGCATCTCAACGCGCAACCGCTGGTCAAGACTGGAAAACGGTTCATCCAGAAGCATGACCTTGGGCCGTGTTGCCAAGGCCCGGATCAGGGCAATTCGCTGTTGTTCCCCACCAGAGAGCTGATGCGGATACTTGGACGCATGATCCGGAAGGCCAACCCGTTCCAGAAGATGCCCGATCCGGCCATCAGCCTTATGCATCCGCGACAGGCCAAAACCGACATTTTCCGCAATGGTCATATGAGGAAACAACGCCAGGTCCTGAAAAACCATACCAATGGACCGGCGTTCCGGGGGCACATGGTCACGCCCCCGGGACATCACCTGACCATCAATGCGGATCACACCCGCATCGGGCTGTTCGATTCCCGCAATCATTCGCAAGGTTGTCGATTTGCCGCATCCTGATGGCCCCAGAAGACAGGTGATTTCACCGGCCCGGACAGAAAATGACACCCCCCGGACAGCTGCCATTCCAGAAAAATTTCGTTTGATATCCGCAATCTCAAGCATGGAGGACATGGGTTCGATAAAGCTGTCATCCCCATTGAATTGGCGGGAATCAGGACGCTGCATGGGTCGTTTCTCCATCCTGGCGGCAGGCTCGGACTGCGGAAAAAAATCTTTACTTATTTTCTAGGGATAATAGAACCGCATCCGTACCACAAGGAGAACCCTTATGAAAAATCGTATGATTATCGGTCTGGGTGCTATGTCTGTCGCACAACTGATCGCCGGAGCCGCCATCGCGGACGAGCTGAACCTTTACACCACCCGCGAACCAAAACTGGTTGAGCCGCTGCTGGAGGCGTTTCAGGAAGAAACCGGCATCAAGGTCAATACGATCTTCCTCAAGGATGGTCTGCCCGAACGTCTGGAACAGGAAGGCGAGGCATCCCCCGCCGACATCCTGATGACTGTTGATATCGGAAATCTGGCCGACCTGGTCGACCGCGGCCTCACCCAGCCCATCGAATCTGCGGTCCTGACGGAAGCGGTGCCGGAAAACCTGCGTGATCCCAATAGCAACTGGTATGCCCTGTCATTGCGCGGGCGGGCACTTTATGCGGACAAGGATCTGGATCTGACCGAGTTCAATTATGAAGATCTCGATAACCCTGAATGGAAGGGCAAAGTCTGTATCCGCTCCGGCCAGCACCCCTATAATGTCGCACTGACGGCTGCCTACATCACTCATCACGGTACAGAAGATGCAAAATCCTGGCTGGAAGGCGTCAAGGCCAATCTCGCCCGGACCGCAGGTGGTGGTGACCGTGATGTGGCCCGCGACATTGCCGGCGATATCTGCGACATTGGTATTGCCAACACCTATTATGTCGGTCTGATGCGCAGCGGTGCCGGCGGCCCCGAGCAGGAAGAATGGGTCAAATCAATGAAATTGATCCTGCCAACCTTCGAGGATGGTGGCACCCATGTGAATATCTCCGGCGCGGCTGTCGCCAAGCATGCCCCGAACAAGGAACAGGCCGTTCAGCTTTTGGAATATCTGGTTTCAGACGAAGCGCAGAAAATATATGCCGAGGCAAACTATGAATACCCGGTCAAACCGGGCATCCCCGTCGATCCTCTGGTTGGCGAATTCGGCGAATTGAAGGTTGATCCGGCCGATCTGACCGCCATCGCCGGGGAACGCAAGACCGCAAGCGAACTGGCCGAAGAAGTCGGCTTCGACAACTGATGAGATGTCGTTGCCCCCGTGCATTCATGCGGGGGCAACGACCCTGAGGAGGCACCCATCCATGACATTCCGCTCCGGCTCCGGCTGGCAACTGGTGGCGATCCTGATCGCTGCACTGGTTCTTCTGCCGGTTGCGGCACTGGCCGGCTTTGCGCTGCAAGGCAGTATTGGCCTGTGGCCACACCTGTTTCGCAACGTATTGGCAAACGCCCTGATGCAAACAGCGACATTGCTGATCGGGGTGGGAATCATGGTATCGGTACTGGGAACTGTCACCGCCTGGCTGATTGCCGGCTTCGATTTCCCGGGCAGACGGATATTGGGCTGGGCGCTGCTTCTGCCTCTGGCAGTTCCAACCTATATCATTGCCTATGCATATCTGGATATCCTGCATCCAGTCGGCCCGGTGCAGACACTGATCCGCGATATCCTGGGTTACTCCAGCCCGCGCGACCTCCGCTTGCCCGATATCCGGTCGATGGCTGGCTGTATTCTGCTGCTGGGTTTTGTTCTTTATCCCTATGTCTACCTGCCAGTCCGGGCCTTGTTCGCGACGCAGGCTGCCAACCTGCTGGAAGCATCCCGCACCCTTGGTGCTGGCCCATTACGTGTTTTCCGGCGCATCGTATTGCCCCTGGCACGACCGGCGATAGCCATCGGCATCGCGCTAGCCATGATGGAAACACTGAATGATATCGGCGCGGCAGAGTTCCTGGGCGTCCGCACCCTGACGGTTTCAGTCTATTCGACATGGATCAACCGCAGTGACCTGCCCGGTGCATCGCAGATTGCCCTGGTCATGCTGGTCATTGTGGTTGGCCTTGTCACACTGGAACGCGCCGCACGCCGTGATCAGCGCTATGCCGGCAGTGCACAGCGCCTGTTACCACTGGCCCGGGTTCAGCTGCGAGGTCCGGCTGCGCTGATGGCCACCGTCTTCTGCACCCTGCCTGTTCTGATCGGCTTTGTTGCCCCTGCAGCCTACCTGATCCGGCAGGCATGGCGGCGCCTTGCCTTTGCCGGAATTCCGGACCGGATCTGGGTTGAGGCCGCACAAACCGCCTTGCTGGCACTGACGGCAACGCTGATTGCACTTACTCTTGGCATGCTGATCAGCGCGGCGCCCCGCCTCAGGACCAATCCCCTGACCCGTGTGACGGCACGCATCGCAACGCTGGGTTATGCCGTTCCGGGCACTATCCTTGCCATCGGCATCCTGCCGGTCATTACCTTTGCCGACCGTCATCTCAGCACGATCCTGGGCGGGTTCATGACCGATGCACCCCGCCTGCTGATGTTAAGTTCCGGTGTGGCGTTGGTCTATGCCTATGTCGTCCGCTTCCTGGCCATTGCCAGCGGCGGGATTGAGGCGGGCATGACGCGCATCCCCGTCTCTCTTGATCATGCTGCCCGAACACTGGGCGAGGCCCCATCCGGCGTATTCCGGCGTATTCATATGCCATTGTCGCGCGCATCACTGGCCGCCGCAGGACTGTTGATCTTCGTCGATTGCGTCAAGGAGTTACCCGCAACATTGCTTTTGCGACCACTGAATGTTGAAACACTTGCCACCCACCTTTACGGGGAGGCTGCCCGTGGTACATATGAAGACGGCTCAATCGCCGCATTGATGATCATGCTGATCGGGATGCTGCCTGCCATCCTGCTGTCCCGCTCCATTCGCAGCTGACATAGCCACCATACAAATACAGAAATCTGGATTGTTCCGTAAGATCCGCATTGGTGAGGTCGATGCCGGGCGTTGCCGCGGACCTCATTAAAACAGATTAGGTTCTGTGGGGATTCAGCGTCCGTTGATGAGAGCGCTTGCAGCATAGATCATGGCGGAGAAGACGGTGTCGGTCTTATCCGCTCTTAGGGCGATGCGTTTGAAGTCTTTCAGGTCGCAGAAGAAATTTTTGATCAGGTGGCGCCACTTGTATAACCTAACGACTTAATTTTGATTCCATTTTTTACAGGAGAAGAGTTCATCGACGGACAGTCCGGTTCGTCGTCTGATGGCCTTTGCCTGCGCCCGGATCGGTTTGATCTTGTTGAGATCGGGGCTGTAGGGCGGGAGGTATTCGAAAGTGTGTCCGGCACCGGCAATCAGTTTTTCGGTATCAGACCGTTTGTGAAAGCTTGCGTTGTCAAGAACCAGCACCGCATCGGGTGGCAGCTTCGGCAGCATGTCCTGCCCAAGCCACAGGTTGAACATGTCTGCAGCGACATTCGATGCGGTCAGCCCTACGCTGAGCAGCACCCCCGCCAGAAGCGCGCCGATGACATTGACCCGGCCCCGCGCCTGCCAGTCCCGCAGACCGGGACAGCGCAGGCCGCGCGGGGCATAGCCATGGCTTCGCGACATATCATGGGCAAAACCGCTCTCGTCGATATA
>JBKEAB010000144.1:0-7806 GCA_047971845.1 Paracoccus sp. (in: a-proteobacteria)
AAGGCTTTCATCTGGCTCATCATCGACACGTCCATGCCGCCATACTCCGCACGACATTTATATAACGTCGCGCTGCTGATCACATGCTCGCGGCAAATCCCGGCCACAGGCACACCGCCCTCGGCCTGACTCAGCACGCCCATGATCTGTGACTCAGTAAATCTCGTATTCTTCATCAGAATCTCCTCGTCGATCCTGCCAATAAATTTCTGCTTCCGCATCCCCTTAACCAAGGGGAGGATTACCAATGGAGCGTCTTCGCCGGGCCGTATTCTTGCGGCGCATCGCACCATCGCAACCCATTGCGATTGATGAAAATTATTCCACTCAGAACACGCCGGTCATCAACGCGAGGTTAACCATGCGACTTCGGGAAGAAGGGCTTCAGGCGCACCATCTGGGCGTCGGTCAGCCAGAAAAGATTGCTCATCGATCAGGTCTCCTCGCAGAGCCTGAATCACGACAAGCCATCAAAATCAATGGGTCTGGAGCCTAGTCCTTTGACAGAGCAAATGTGCGAAAGAATTCGTATGTTATCGTCACAGAGGTGTGGGTGTCTGTTTGGATGATGGGGAAGCTTGGCTATCAGCCGATTTGTGCAACAGAGTTGATTTTGGCTATGCGCGACATAAGTCGCTTTTCACTTGCTTGAATCATATTTTTGTATCGACGGCTTGAGAAACCAAATACTGTTGAATCTAAATCCGGATTATGGCCGGCTAGGAATGGTATGGTTGTTATAGCACGCAGTCCTGGTATTGAACCTAGCCAGACATCAACGGCATTACTCTGAATGTCGTTGTCTTTTGGTGACCATATCGCCAATCGTTCGAGGGCACGTTGATTATAGATATTGAAAACCATTCCAGTTGTGAAGTTAACATGAACAAAGGTTAGTCCGGCATAGTGCTCCACCTTATGGATGTCATAATCATCTGAGATATTTGTCAGTAACCCGGAAAATACATCCCATTCAGTATTACTGAGGTAGCTTTCGACATTTTCCAGATGTCGTGCAAACCCGTCCGGTGGCAGAATATCATCTTCACAGACCAGTAGTGGAGCGGCATTTTGTGCGATGGCAGCCTGGGCAATCATGGCATAACTGGCACCGCAACCCTTCCAACCTGGAGAGCGACGGATCCCATTGAATATTCTGAATCCGAATTGTTCCTGAGATATGAAATGTTCTCTGCGCTTTACTGTTTCAGGTAGGCTCAGGCAAATTCTGGTACCAGGTGACAGATCGCGAAGTGCTGGAAACAGATCCGGACTGACTTCTTTGGCAGATATGGATCCAGCGGCAATCAGCCAACGTGCCAAGTCTCCGGCCAGATCACGCAACAGATCTTTATAAGGATCTTGTGGCTTTGCAGGAAGGGATAACAAACTTGGCATAATAAAAATTTTGGACAGCATGATCCCGCATGCCCGTATGGTTTCAAGGCTTTTGGTATCAGGAACAAGCACTGCGATGCCGTTGCATCTGGATGTTGCAGGCAGTTGTTTCAGCTTATGTGCAAATTGATTGACTGCTGTCCGGTTCGTGAAAAGAAGTGCATCGCCTATATTGAAACTTTCCTGGGTACATGGATCAATATGCAGGGTGCTGCTTTTGCAATGAAGATTGCCTTTGATCCCGAGTATATTCAAGGCATGGGTCAGTTCGTTTGCTATGCTGCCCGTTTTACCCGAGAGGTGGAGAGGAAGAGTGCATGGAGGTGTGAATCCGGTAATATCGCTGGTGCGTTTTGGATAGTATAAACGCACTAATATTCCGGAAATTCCTTCCTGTCGAATAATGCGCAAAAGCCTCCCTGGAACAGTGATTATTTTCCGAAAATTATTCCGCATGTATCTTCAGATTATTATTCCCTCTGGGAGGGTGAATGCGGATGTGATTATTTGAATAGGATAGGGTGAGAGAGATACTCATCTTTTCTTCCTGTACCCAGAGGGTCATGACACTGTCAAAGCATATAGTTCCGTAAGACCAGATTGTCATACCTACTCAGAGGGGAGAAAAATGCCGCATATAATACTCACCTGCGCGGCGAGCGTATTTATGCAGTCGTGGCCAGCGAACACTGGCATCGAATATCGACTTGAGTACTCCATGCAATACGATTCGTCCTCGCCAGACAAGCCCTGTCCGGATTGAGGCAGTTGTCGTTTTATTTGCTGGGTTAGTCGTTGTTGTTATCTTTATACTGTCAGCAACTTGGACCAAGCTGGCTTTATTTTGTTCGACCTCTACCATTTTGCGCAGATCTTCAATTGCGGTATTAGGATCCTCGAAGATATTGACCCGGCGAGTCAGAGCCTGGGTTTCACGATCAAGAAATGAAAGATTGCGATAGAAACGCTGCTGCATTTCCGGAGAAGGTTTAGGACCCATGGCAACCTTAAGCGCTGCTGAGATGAGTTCGCTGCTGTCCGGATGCATGGCCCCGGTATGGTGGTCCAGAAATGCATCTGCCCGCGCCATGGCTGCATCGCGCCAAACCGGAAGTTCTGAGAGTCGTTCCTGAAGGCTGGCACTGGTCAGGGCTATTGGATAGGCACCCATTGGATCACTGCTGAACTTGTCGACCTGTTCGCCATGTGGGTTGAAATAGATGACAGGTACATTGCAGGCGAGAGCTTCCAGAATTCCGGAGGCAAAACGTTGTACCGAAGCGCAGCAGGTTTCAAGAACATCATAGAAGCCGTCTTTTGTAACGTATTCCGGAAATAATGTGCCACGATCCTCCGGGTGGCGGCTGATGACAGGTTCCAGCCCAGCATTTTGGACGGCTGCAACTACTGTCCGTAGCCAATCATCACGCTTTTCAGTCAGTACATTATGAGAAAAATTGGAGTTGATCAGTACCCTTCGAGAGTTTTGTTGCTCTATTACTGCGCTCGCGGGACGTTTAGCGCTCTGGATCCGAAGATGCTGGACACGAGGAATACCGCTTACCTCAAGCTTCTGTCGCCCTCCAGCAGGGAAATAACGACGATCAAAATCACCAGGCAACAGGATCGTATCGGCCAGCTGATAGGCATGGCGTTTACGTCCTGTATCAGCATCATGATAATCCTGAATCCCCTCAACAATGGCTGCTGTGGCAATCCCGGCCTCTTGTGCGGCCACCAGAATTGGTCGGGTGACGAAATCCCAGTCATTGAAACATACCAGCAATCGTGGGGCAAAGCTGCCCAGAGCAATCTCTCCGAAGGGAATCAGCGGTAAGTCTGCCTTTGCAGCACGGTTTCGGACCCCTCCATCGCGCCATTGCGCACTGAGATCAGCGACTGCGAAACGTAATCCACTTGCATGCATTGCCGGGGCTGCAAGGTTTATGGTCCATACATGGTAATCTTTATGCGGCAGGAAAAGGATGTCGATCTCAGCCTGACGATCCGGATGCCATAGCCGGTCTCCCGCCTCTGTTCCAAATGGGCCAAACTCCGATTCAGCAGGTTCTGGTACCTGGTATTTTGTACGTAGCTGGTTGATCTGGGTTAGTAGTCCGTCAATCCGCGTGCCCATTTCGGCACTGGGAGAGGCACCGGTCTGGCGCTGCACCCCATCTGCGATCAGACGCTGTGCGGAACTTCCGGGAGCAAGTACATGTGGCATATCTGGCAAATGACTTGCCGCGACAGTGGCAATTTGGGTTTCCGGGACCTTTTCGGGGGAGAAAAGCGCCATACCTGAAAATTGTAGTACTCGATTAGCTTTAACAATTTGGTTTTGATAAACTATATGTGGATGCACCATGCGTCGGGGGGAGCGGGATAGCGTGGTCTGATCGAGCGGCTTTATCCCCGAATCCTGAAGAGCCAGTGAGGTTTCGAGATGGCTAAGTGGTGTCTTGCGTACGGCGCTGCCTTGCCGGGTGCGATATGTTACAGCAACATGAGAAGCAGGTACGAACCAATAGCCTGCTCTTAAGATCCGTGACCAGAGATCATAATCTTCGGCTTGTGTCATGGTTTCGTTGAAACCGCCGAGTTCGCGCAATACGTCACGACGGATCATCGGTTGATTGGCGTTGAACGGGCAACGTCCACCGACTGTGGTAAAACCGACCGGAGGCAGGCCGGTTGGGCGTGACAAGGGCGGTTGCTTGAGGGTTTCGGGGATAGCTTGGCTGCCACAATAGCTTCCTGCAATCCGGTCAGCCGTTTCGGGCTCTGATAACACGGCTTTCTGCCAGGCTTTCAGTCGTAATGCCAGGCTGTCATGCATGAGCAGATCGTCTGCATCAAGAAAGGCACACAAGGTACCCCGCGCGGCTCGCAGACCTGCATTCCGTGCGCCTGAGACACCTGAACGTGCCCGCTGGGTAATAATTTGAATCCGGCGGTCCCGTGCACGCCACTGCTTCGCGATATCCAAGGTATTATCATCAGAAAAATCATCAATGACAAAGCACTCGAAGTCGCTGAAACTCTGCTTGTGTACTGAAGCAAGTGTCAGATCAAGATATGCGCCGGCATTATAGGCTGGAATGATCAGGCTAAGGGATGGCATCGTAAAAAATCAGAGTTTAAGGTAAGGACTGTTTCTATGTCATGCAGTCTGGTTGATTGTCAATCTGATCTGCCGGTAGGACGATGTGCCATGGCACCCACTGTGATGCACCATCCAAACCTCACCAGAAGCGGGGTCTTGTTGTCTTATCCTTCAGATTATCAGAGCAGCGTCATGTCAGATATGCCGGAGCCGGCTCAGAAAGCCCAATGTCCTACAGGCTATCCAACCTGCACCATCCAGTGTTTTTTCTTGCCGACAGAGACCTTCAGCCCGTTTCCAATCAGTGTGACATCAACCTGTATCTGCGGGTCGTTGATGGCCTCATTGTTCAGTCGCAAGCCACCTTCAGCAACCAGCCGTTTTGCTTCCTTGCCGCTGGAGGTGATGCCGGTCTGGGTCAGGAGCTGGATGATTGAAAGGGGCAGGGAATCAGTGTCGATGGTCACAATTTCCAGATCGCCACCGCCGCCGCCCTGTTCGAAAACCTCGCGGGCCGTGGTTTCAGCGGATGCTGCTGCCCCGGCACCATGCAGAAGCGTCGTGACCTCATTGGCCAGGCGGATCTTTGCCTCATTGATTTCAGAGCCTTTCAGGGCACCTAGCCGGTCACATTCATCGACAGGCAGTTCGGTATACAGCTTTAGGAAGCGGCCGACATCGGCATCGGTGGTGGTGCGCCAGAACTGCCAGAATTCGTAAGGAGAAAGCATGTCGCCGTTCAACCAGATTGCTCCGCCCTGTGACTTGCCCATCTTGCGCCCGTCACTGGTGGTTAACAGCGGAGTTGTCAGTCCCCAGACCTCTTTGTCCAGAATACGTCGGGTCAGATCAATTCCATTGACAATGTTGCCCCACTGATCGGAACCGCCCATCTGAAGCCGGCAATCGTAGCGGCGGTACTGCTCTAGGAAGTCATAGGCCTGCAGGATCATGTAGTTGAATTCGAGGAAGCTCAGTGATTGCTCGCGGTCCAGCCGGGACTTTACAGATTCAAAGCTGAGCATCCGGTTGATGCTGAAATGTCGTCCGATGTCACGCAGAAAATCAAGATAGTTCAGCTCGTCCAGCCATTCGGCATTGTTCAGCATGATCGCTTTGCCGTCACCGTAATCCAGGTAACGGGCAAAGACCTGTTGTATTCTGTCAATATTCGACCGGATCTGCTCTGACCCAAGCAGCGGGCGCTCATCGCTGCGGAAGGATGGATCGCCAACCTTGGTCGTGCCGCCACCCATCAATGTGATCGGGTGGTTGCCGGTTTTCTGGAACCAACGCAGCAACATGATATTCAGAAGATGCCCGACATGCAGGCTGGCGGCCGTTGCGTCATAACCGATATAGGCAGTTATCGGACCTTCGATCAAAGCTTCGTCAAGCGCGGTCAGGTCGGTACAGTCGGCCAGAAAGCCACGTTCCATGATAATGCGCAGGAAGTCGGATTTTGGGGTCGGCAACATGTCTTTTTCCTTCTCGATATGCCGGATATACCGGTGTGATCAGGGAAGGGAAAGCCATGACAGACAGCATGATCCGGGTGCTGGGCATGATGTCGGGGACATCGCTTGACGGGGTAGATGCGGCGATGATTGAAACCGATGGGGTGCAGATCGGTGCATTCGGTCAGTCAGGATATCGTGCCTATCCGGGGGACGAGGCGGCGGTTTTGCATGAGGCGCTTGGCCGTTGGCCCGGCGATGATGGTGTGGTGGAGGCTGCGGAATTGTCCGTGGCAGCCCATGCCGCACTGGCGGCGGATTTTCCGGAGGCTGTACTGATTGGATATCACGGTCAGACGCTGGCCCATGATCCGGATGGACGAGGGACACATCAGGCCGGATCGGGGGGGGCGTTGGCGCAGATGACAGGCCGTCATGTTGTCTGGGATTTCCGGACTGAGGATGTGCGTCAGGGGGGGCAGGGTGCGCCGCTGGTACCCTTCCTTCATTGGGCCTGTGCCGATTGGGCTGTGCGCAATGGCTGCATGTCACGTGAGCCGGTGGTGTTTCTGAACCTTGGTGGTGTTGGAAATCTGACCTGGGTTGATCCGTACAGCACAGGGCCGGAGGACGGCTGTATTGCCTTTGATACCGGTCCGGCCAATGCGCCAATCAATGACATGATGCGGATACGAGGGTTGGGTGAACGTGATGAAGGTGGTGCCCTGGCCGTCCGGGGCCAGGAAGATTCGGGGCTTGTTGCTAGGTTTCTGCGCCACCCGTATTTTGATCGCAAACCGCCAAAATCACTGGATCGGGATGCCTTTTCCAGCCTGTCACGGGCTGTAGCAGGCCTGTCACCGGAAGATGCTTCGGCGACTTTGGTTGCGGCAGTTGCCGGATCTGTGGCAGCCGGAATGAAGCATCTTCCTGCTAATCCCGCACGCATTTTGGTTTGTGGCGGCGGACGGCACAACGCCGCGATCATGGCCGCTCTGGCGGGGGGGCTGGTGTGCCCGGTCGAACCTGTCGAGGCAATCGGTCTTGATGGTGATATGCTGGAAGCTCAGGCTTTCGGGTGGCTGGCCGTTCGGGTTCTGCGCGGGTTGCCGACATCGGGTCCCCTGACAACGGCCGTCCCGGATTATGTCTGTGGCGGACGAATCAGTGCACCAACCGTCTGACCGGCCGTGCATGATCTGTCTAGGTTTGCTCTTTTCCCTTGCCTGCTTCTGATCTGGAGGGCTCTGGCTGGCGGGGGCGAAGGTCGTCCTTTTCACGGTGATGTGTCGTAGGACAAATGATGCTGTCTGTATCGGTTTCCTGTCGGAACCGTCCCCATTTCACAGGTTCGGCCGGTGCGGGCTGTCATGTCCGGTCCTTTGGCATTTTTTCCAAATCCTGCCTTGACGCGTCGGACGGCTCCGCGTAAATCCCCGCTACCCCGGCGGGCGATCATGCCGGGGTTGGTGAGCATGCGGTTGTAGCTCAGTTGGTTAGAGTACCGGCCTGTCACGCCGGGGGTCGCGGGTTCGAGCCCCGTCAACCGCGCCACCACTATCGCCCAAGAATGATGCGCGGTTGTAGCTCAGTTGGTTAGAGTACCGGCCTGTCACGCCGGGGGTCGCGGGTTCGAGCCCCGTCAACCGCGCCCTCATTTTTTCCGTTGTGTCGTGAATACTGTGGAAATTCTCTGGCGGCGTGCTCCGGGCATGTGAAGGTTCTCTTTCTCAGGCGGCGAGGTCAAGAGGCATCGGTTCGATGGGCCGAGAGAGGGTTTCCCATCCGTCGACCTTGCGCATCAGGATCTGCCCGGATGCGAGCAGCGCCCAGAGCAGCATCGGC
>JBKEAB010000145.1:0-12310 GCA_047971845.1 Paracoccus sp. (in: a-proteobacteria)
CGTGGTGGGCTGGGTGATCAGCAACCGCATGAAGCAGGACCTGGCGATCAGGACGCTGAACATGGCGATCGCCCTGCGCAGGCCACCGCCGGGATGCATTCATCACACGGATCGCGGGTCGCAATACTGTGCCCATCAATACCAGAAGCTGTTGCGCAGGCATGGCTGCAGGGTCTCGATGAGCGGCAAGGACAATTGCTACGACAATTCAGCCGTCGAAAGCTTCTTCAAATCGCTGAAGGCCGAACTGGTCTGGCGCCGCGACTGGCGAACCCGGCGCGAGGTCGAGATCGCACTCTTCGAATACATCAACGGCTTCTACAACCCGCGCAGAAAACACTCGGCCCTCGGCTGGAAATCACCCGTGGCCTGCGAAAACAAGACCGCATAACATGAGCACCCGACCAAAACAATTCCGGGACAGGGCCAAATCGCCCCCGCCCCAGGCATCTACCTTGGCGCCGAGACCCGTCATGCACTAAGACTGAAACCAGACCACCCGATAGGGGCAGGCCAGCAGAAAGCAGGCTGACCTGCGACATATTGCATAGGTCAGCCTGCCGTTCAGGGCTGCCGGATCATAAAACCGGATCCAGAATGGCAAGGGTATTATTCAGGATGCGTTTGTGAACCGGCCAGGAATAAACCTCGGCCAAGGTGATTTTTCGGCTTTGCTTCAGATATTCGGCCTGACGCATACGGGTCGCTGCGGTCAGTTCGGGATCATGCAACAGGATATTGTTCTCAAAATTGAGGTCAAAGCTGCGCCGGTCCATGTTCGCCGAACCAATCAACGTGATCTCTCCGTCGATAGTCAGCGTCTTCGCATGCAGCATCCCGGCTTCGAATTCATAGATATTCACCCCCGCCTCCAGCAGGTCCTCATAATGGCTGCGCGAGGCGGCACCAACAGCCAAATTATCATTCCGTGCAGGAAAAATGATTGTCGTATCAACACCTCTGTGTGCTGCCGCACAAAGCGCCAGCTGAATGGCACCATTGGGAGCATAGTAAGGGGTGGTAACAAACAGTTCTTTCCGGGCCGCAAAGAACAGGTTGGAAAAGACATCCGGCATGGCTGCAAACCGCATCGTCGGCCCTGTTCCGATAACCTGAGCGGCAAAGCCGGACTCCGAAACCGGCAGGGGCTGACGCAAGAAGCCGGACAGATCCTCACCCGTGCATTCCATCCAGTCACTGGCAAAAAGATGCTGGTTCTCACGAACTATCGGACCTTCGAACCGCATCATCACATCAACCCAGGGTCCATATTTCGCCTTGGGCAAGAAGGCCGCATCAGCGCAATTCTGGCTGCCGCAATAGGTGATGCGATTATCTATCACGATAATCTTGCGGTGATTTCGCAAATCAATCCGGCCACTGAGAATACGCAGAAACGGATTCCCTATGGCAAGCGCCACGCCTGTAGACACGCCCGCCCTGCCCATTTCAGCCCAGGTATCGGTTTTCAGAAGCTCTCGCGACCCAAGCGCATCGGCAAGTGCACGGCAGACAACGCCACGCTGTACCGCACGTTTCAGGGCATCAGCCACTTTTCGCCCGCTGTCATCATCCAGCCAGATGTAAAACAGTAAATGGACATGTTCAGTCGCCGCGTCGATATCCGCCACAATTTCATCAATGGCTGCCGCAGAATTTTGCGATAGTCGTGCGCGATTTCCACCGACAATAGGATAGCCGTTGACGGAACTTCCGACCTTGAACAGCGGCTGGTAAAGTTCCGGCACCTGAGCCGCATTCTCGGGGGCATCCCAGCCCTGTGCCGATTCGGGGCGTGGCAGGCTTTCAAAGGCACGTTCCAGGCTTTCAACCCGTTTCCGGCCAATATTGGTCGTTCCCAGCAGCAAATAGGCAAACGCCCCGGCAAAAGGCAGGGCAAGAACCACAGCAATCCATGCCAGCCGCGATACCGGTGCCCGGTGACGCCGTAACAGGATGTGAAAAAGGGAGACTGCAACAACTACGATGTAAAACAACGTAAGCATAACGGATTTCCTTCCTCGGAGAATTGCCGGCAGTGTGCAATGGAAAGCCATATCCTGCAATCATCTGCTGCCCGGCAGGTGGGGTCTTACAAAACAACCGGAAAAGACACATAATATCTGCATGAGCTGGAACCCTGCGCTAAGCCCCGGAAACCCTGATGAGATCGGCCTTGACGCGGTTGATACCGTTATCGTGCCCCGCAGCCGAGACCTTGGTGATTTCGAAGTCCGCCGTGCCTTGCCCGCACCACAACGTCAGATGGTCGGTCCCTTTATCTTCTTTGATCAGGCCGGCCCCGCCGAGTTCCTGACCGGGCAGGGAATTGACGTTCGTCCGCATCCACATATCGGGCTGGGAACCGTAACCTATCTCTATCGTGGTGACTTCCACCATCGCGACAGTATTGGGTCCAATCAAGTGATTTTACCCGGCGCACTCAACTGGATGGTTGCCGGCAAAGGCGTGACACATTCCGAGCGGACATCTGCACAGGGACGCACAGGTCCGCATAGCCTCTACGGGATCCAGACATGGATCGCCTTGCCGGAGGATCGCGAGGACATGGACCCGATCTTTGAACACCACGGCAAGGAAAACCTGCCCGAATTTGATGCAGAAGGCATCCATGCGCGCCTGATCCTCGGCAGTGCTTATGGCGCGTCGGCACCCGCCACGCTTTATTCGGAAACCTTCTATCTTGATGTGACACTCACGCCGGGTGCACGTTTTCCCCTGCCCGATAATCACGAAGACCGTGGCCTTTATATCACCGAAGGATCAGTCACCATCGCCGGTGACACATTCGATGCCGGACGGATGATGGTCTTTCGGCCTGGCGACAGGATCACTGTTGCGGCAGGCCCTCAGGGTGCACGGCTGATGGCACTTGGCGGGGCAACTCTGAGCGGTCCGCGCTATGTCTGGTGGAATTTCGTTGCCTCAAGCCGCGAAAAAATTACCCATGCACGCGAAGAATGGCGTGCCGCAAACTGGGGTCAGGGTCAGTTCGATCTGCCTTCCGGTGACCAGGACGAATTCATTCCCCTACCCCGCTGACCTGCAGCCTTAGGTCGTGTGGACAGTTACCTGATCCACAGGACAATTGCGGCGATGGTGATGACGGCAAGGTAATTTCTGTCAGTCTTCTCGTACGTGTGGCCACCCTTCGGAACTGTTTGAGCTTTGAACAGCAGCACTCCACGAGATGTCGTTGGGCGTAAAGATCACGGTCGAGCGGGTATTTCAGCACCCGCGACGGGTTGTTCGGGATCACCGCGACTGCGCCATCCCAAACGCCACTGCGGCTCCAGCGTATGTGGCGCGTGTGAATCACCCGGAAGTCGCCGAACCGCGCAGGAAGATCGCGCCAAGGGCTGGCCTGCGCGATAGCGGTAGAGCACCGCTTCAACGAACAGCCGGTATCGCGGGCGGGAGAATCCCTACCCCGCAGAAGTACCTTGATTCTCTCCCATTGGCCATCGCGAAGGCCATAACGCCGCATCTTATGTCAACTCTATCATAAAAAATGACCCCACATAGGGTTCATAGCCAATAGATGATGGTTACTGCGAGGATAATCGCGGATAGGAAAACCTTGGGATATCTGTCATATCAGGTTTCCGCATGCCGCCAATTCTTGATTATCCACGTCTGGGTACACCCCTCCGACGTCCAGTCAGACCTGCTTCAGCGCGAAGAAACGGATCATGCAATACGATACCGGCAAGCACTGCGTCTTCTATCACCGCTATCACCTCGTCTGGTCGACGAAATACCGCTACAAGGTTCTGACCGGGGCGCTGCGGTTGCGGGTACGTGACATCTGCCGTCAGGTGTACCGCGAGAACGGGGGCGACATCTTGCGCGGTATGCTATTGAGCGGTCACGTCCACATATTCGTATCGGTGCAGCCGAAGCCCACCATCCCGGATCTGATGCGCAAAATGAAGGACCGTTCGTCTTATCGCGTGTAACGAGAATTTCCGCATATTCGCAAGCGCTACTGGGGGTGCAGGTTCTGGGACAGGGGCTGGTTTTCAACCACCAACGGTGCCATCACCAAGGATATCGTACTGCAGGACCTTGAAAAGCACATCGCTGATCCTACCGGCGCCAGCCGGTAGTCATTCATCCTGCCGCACATGGCCTCGATCCGATTGCAGCGCTTGTATCTGCGCTTGTCGTTTTTGACCACCATCTTGCGGGACTTTCGGCCAGAGGCGCAGGCCTTTATCCCCTTGTCTTTCAAGGCTTCCCGGAAGCAGTCAGCATCATAACTCCGATCCACCAGTGGTCAGTCCGCCTGTGGCAGTCTGTCCAGAAACACCACTGCTTCGGTGTAATGGCTGACCGCCCGGCCGAGATGAATAACCCGTCAGCCGTTCATGGATCAGGTCTCTTACAAACCCCGCATCTCGTCAGGCACATAAGATCAATGGGGCTGGAGCCTAATACACCTTGTTTAACAGGTTGCTGAAGAAGCCGATCCTTGACGCGGTTTGCGGAACAGCCGCGACACAGTAAAATCGGAGGGGATGTCTTCTGACGGACTATACCCATATTTTCCAAGCATATGATTGCGGGACCCAATCCGGACACTTTCCCGGATTGAGACAAGTCCAGCGGAAGCAATGATTTTGAGTTAGATGCGGACTTGCACATGATCATAAAATCGTTATGTTCCAGCCTTCACGGGCCGCGCGCTCGGGCCAATCCTGCCGGACAGGTTTTTACTTGCTTCCGGAACGGTTGTCGCCTATTGCCGCGGCTCTGATCCGTTTTACACTGGCCCGCCAGGAAGGTGTGGCCCCTGAACCCGAGGTTGAGACATGGCTGTCCCTCAGAATCGTGTAACCCGTTCCAAGCGTAACATGCGCCGTGCGCATGACGCCCTGTCGGCGGCGAACCCGAATGAATGCCCTTCCTGCGGTGAGCTGAAGCGCCCGCATCACATCTGCCCTTCCTGCGGTCACTATGCCGACCGTGAAGTTGTGGCACAATCCGCAGAGATTGATCTGGACGACGACGCAGCCTGATCAGCTGACATAACTTCATGGCGTATACTCCGGAACAAGAGGCACCACGCAGCCCCTCGGCAGAGGGCAGCGTGGTCATTTCCGTTGATGCGATGGGCGGTGACCACGGCCCGGTCGCTGTCGTCACCGGGATGAGCGAGAGTGCCGAAAAGAACCCGGATATCCGCTTTATCGTTCATGGTCCCGAAGCTGAACTGACACGGTTGGTTTCCCGACGCAAAGGCTTGGCCGGGCGCTGTGAAATCCGCGACGCGCAGGATGTCGTGAAAATGGACGATAAGCCCGGGCAGGTCATTCGCAGCGCGAAGGGCACTTCGATGTGGTCAGCCATAGAATCAGTCCGCAACGGTGAAGCCTCCGTTGCCGTATCCTGTGGCAATACCGGTGCATTGATGGCGTTGTCGACCATCCGCCTGCGCAAACTGCCGGGGGTAAACCGCCCTGCTATTGCCTGCCTATGGCCATCGCGGAATGAGCAGGGCTTCAATGTCATGCTGGATGTTGGTGCCGATATCCGAGCCGAGGCAACGGATCTGCTGCAATATGCGCTCATGGGTGCCGCCTATGCCCGCAATGGTCTGAATATCGAGCGTCCGCGTCTGGGTCTGCTGAATGTCGGGACCGAAGAACACAAAGGTCGGGCCGAACTAAAGCAGGCCAACGACCTGATCACCGATGCTCAGGATACCGGAAATTTCGATTATATCGGATATGTCGAAGGTGGCGACCTGCCTTCAAACCATGTGGATGTTGTCGTCACGGACGGATTTACCGGAAATGTCGCCCTGAAAACCGGTGAAGGCATTGCCAAGCTGGTTGGTGAGATCCTTCGGGAAGCATTTGCCAATTCAATCCTGTCAAAGTTTGCCGCCCTTCTTGCCATGACCTCGCTGAAACGCCTGCAAAAGCGGATCGACCCGCGCCGTGTCAATGGCGGGGTCTTTCTTGGGCTGAATGGCACTGTGGTCAAATCCCATGGGTCAGCAGATGCAACAGGCGTTTCGGCAGCAATCAAACTGGCATTCCAGTTGGCACAATCGGGTTTTCAGGAACGTCTCGCGGCCCGTGTCGCGCAAGTTGCGGCAACAGCTGCAGCAACCCCGAAAACGGATAATGAGGCCACATCGTGACCCGGCGTGCCGTCATTCGGGGGACGGGTCATTACCTGCCTGAACGCATTGTCGAAAACGCCTGGTTTGAAGACAGGATCGACACGTCGGATGAATGGATCCGGACTCGTACAGGTATTGAACGCCGTCATTTCGCAGCCGAGAGCGAAACGACCTCGCAAATGGCAATCAAGGCGGCAGAACAGGCCCTGAGCCGGGCCGGAATCGAAGCCCGTCAGCTGGATGCCATCGTCGTTGCGACCTCTACCCCGGACCTGACATTCCCGTCGGTGGCTACCATGGTGCAGTCCGGACTGGGCGTTACCAATAGCTTTGCCTTTGATATCCAGGCCGTTTGCGCCGGTTTTATCTTCGCACTCGCAAATGCCGATGGTCTGATCCGCTCTGGTCAGGCCAACCGTGTTCTGGTTGTCGGCTCCGAAACCTTCAGCAGGTTGATGGACTGGCAGGATCGGGCCACTTGCGTCCTGTTTGGTGATGGTGCCGGAGCTGTCGTTCTGGAAGGGGCAAACTCCGAATCCGGTATCCTGGCCAGTGACCTGAACAGTGACGGCTCCTATCGCGACATCCTTTATGTCGATGGTGGTGTTTCGACAACCGGCACATCTGGCAAGTTGCGGATGCAGGGCAATATCCTGTTTCGCCATGCTGTCGAAAAATTGTCTGAAACGGCCCATAAGGCAATCGAGAAGGCTGACCTCACCACCGGACAGATAGACTGGCTGGTTCCCCATCAGGCCAATGCACGCATTATTTCGGCAACAGCACAACGTATGAATCTGCCGATGGAAAAGGTAGTCCTGACAGTTGCCGATCACGGCAATACCTCGGCGGCATCCATTCCACTGGCACTGTCCGTTGCGGATCAGGCAGGCACCTTCACCAAGGGCGATATCATTGTAACCGAGGCCATTGGTGGTGGCCTCAGCTGGGGGTCAGTTGTCCTGCGTTGGTAATACGGTGCAAGACCCGGCCCCTGGCCGGGGCCTGGCATCCCGCCGAAGGTAACAGAATCGATTCCACAACCTCAAATCCGGATTTTTCCAGTACCCGGCGTGAGGCCGGATTATCTGTAAAAACCTCTGCCCTGAGCATATCCAGCCCATACCAGTCCTGCACGGTATCACAGAAAACCGGGACAATTTCACTTGCGAATCCCTGCCCTGCAACATCAGGCGCAAGAAAATAGAAGACTGACGGAATCTTATCGCCAGCAACGCCAACTGTCCCAATACATCGTTTTCCATGCCGGATAGCCAACCACATCGGCCGCAGCAGCGGGTTCATTGCCGGACGCAATAACTCTGAAACATCTGCAAGACTTTGCTCCGGGTAAAGATGCAGCAACATTCGTGCAACCGACGGACATGTTACAATCTGATGGAGTGCAGGAAAATCCGCCTCCGTCATGGGGCCCAACCAGCAGCGTTCTGTCCGGATATCAAGGGAAGAGGTAAATATCTCCTGCGGCAGGACCATGGCGCAGCCAGATAATGCCTTTCCACCCCGGCACGGAATATCCGCAGGGCCGGAATCATGGAAGCCAAGCGCCAGAAGTACACGGCGGGAAGCAAGATTGTCGGTCAGGTGTATTGCATTCACCGGTGTATCAGAGCCTGAAAAATGCCGTATCAGCACAACTTGTGCGGCCCTGTGCATGATACCACGCCCACGATATTGCGGGACCAGCCAATAACCCAGATTATTTCCTTCACGGATCATTCCGGCAAACCGGCCATCAACCGTAATCGCACGATCCTGTAAGGAAGCAGACCGGTTGATAAAATCAACCGCATTCTGATATAGATAAGGTAACGGCAGGGCGGGAAGCCACCGCAGTATTTCAGGATCCTGCATGGCCTGACAGATTGCTTCCGCATCCTTTAGTTGCAAGGTGCGAGAACTGATCCGCATCAGATTTCGACAACCCGGACTGCACCCCCTTCGGCTGAAAGGGCAATTTCTCCCCCGGCAAGGCGGAGCGCATCATGACCAAAGACTTCGGCCCGCCAGCCATGCAATGCAGGTAGTTCGCGCGTCCCTTGCGCAATTGCATCAAGATCAGCCGATGAGGCAATTAGTTTCGGGGCCACTCCAGCAGCATCAGCCTTGGCCTTCAGCAATACCCGCAGCAGTTCACCCAAGGCGGGATTACCTGGCTGACCAAGCTGTTCCTTCGGGACGCGCGGTGGGTTCGGATCATCCACGCCTGCCCTGACTGCTGTCAGAATACCCTGTGCAATTTCAGGTTTGCGACCCTCACGCTGCAACAGGCGCGACTTTCCCAGTTCAGCTTCAGTCACGGGCTTGCTAGAGGCAAGTTCGATCAGGGCATCATCCTTGAATACCCGTGAACGTGGCACATTATGAGACTGGGCATACTCTTCGCGGAACTCAGCCAGTTTACGGACAATGGCCATGAAGCGGGGCGAACTGGACCGGGTCCGGATCCGTTTCCAGGCATCTTCGGGGCGGGTAATATATGTTTCCGGATCAACCAGTATGGCAGCCTCCTCGGCAACCCATGGGCCACGCCCGGACTTTTCAATCTGCTCTGAAAGAGTCTCGTAAATAGCACGAAGATGGGTGACATCGGCAATGGCATAAGCCTGCTGTGCAGCGGACAGGGGACGCTGTGACCAGTCGGTAAAGCGTGACGATTTATCAAGATTGGCCCTGGCAACCTTACGGACCAGCGTTTCATATCCGACCTGTTCACCGAAACCACAAACCATGGCGGCAACCTGCGTGTCAAAAAGCGGGGTCGGAAACACCCCGGCATCATGAAAGAAGATCTCCAGATCCTGACGGGCGGCATGAAACACCTTGACCGTCCCTTCATGCCGGAACAGATCATAAAGCGGCTCAAGTGAAAGACCCAGTGACAGCGGATCGACCAATACCGCCGGCCCTCCTTCAGTTTTGGGTCCAGATGCAGACGGCAGTGCCATCTGGATCAGACACAGCCGGGGATAGAAGGTCCGTTCGCGCAAGAACTCTGTGTCAATGGTGACATAGGGGTGTGCTTTCGCCTGTTCACAGAATGCAGCAAGCGCGTCAGTTGTCGTAATGGTCGTAAATTCGGACATAGTGGCCTTTCAGGGCAAGAGGCGGGTCATCCGCCATCCGGCTGATTAGCAGGATAGGGGGCCGCATACCAGACAATCATAAAAATCATGTTTTATATCCCTGCCCCAAAGGTTCGGATAAGCAAATTATTTCCGCTGCCGAACCGTACGTTCAGTGAAAGATCAAAATGCAGGCATTACCTGTCACTGCATGATTGAAAACAAGGCAAACAGCAAACAGATTTTACTGTCGGTTATCCGGTTACAACCGGGGAATATCCCCCTCGGCGCGGTCTTCATGGAACTGACTGACGAAGCCATCCAGCCGCGCCTCCGCAATTGCGGTGCGCAGTCCCGACATGAGTTCCTGATAATAATGCAGGTTGTGCCATGTCAGCAGCATTCCTGAAATCATCTCTCCGGCGCGGAATACATGGTGCAGATAAGCACGGGAGTAGCTGCGACATGCCGGGCATGTGCAGGATTCATCCAAGGGTCGTGGATCATCGGCATGGCGGGCATTCTTGATATTGATTTGTCCGCGCCGCGTCCATGCTTGTCCGGTGCGTCCGGAACGGGATGGCAGGACACAATCCATCATGTCGATTCCACGCTGTACCGCACCGACAATATCATCCGGTTTACCAACCCCCATCAGATAACGGGGTTTATCCTGAGCCAACAATGCAGGCGCATAATCAAGGACATCGAACATGGCTTCCTGCCCTTCTCCGACAGCCAGCCCACCAATGGCATAACCATCAAAGCCAATAGACCGCAGGACTTCTGCACTTTCTTCACGCAAGTGCCGGATGACCCCCCCCTGCATGATCCCGAACAGGGCATGTCCGGGACGGTCACCAAAGGCATCGCGTGAACGTTGTGCCCACCGCATGGACAGACGCATCGCTTCGGCTTGCCGTTCCTCGCTCGCTGGCAGTGCTGGGCATTCATCGAAGGCCATCACGATATCAGACCCCAGCAGACGCTGTATTTCCATGCTGGTTTCGGGGCTGAGAAAATGACGAGATCCATCAATATGACTGGAAAAAGTGACACCATCCTCGTTCAGCTTGCGCAGTTCAGCCAGTGACATGATCTGAAACCCACCTGAATCAGTCAATATCGGCCGATCCCAGTTCATGAATTTGTGCAGTCCACCCAAATGTGCAATCCGTTCGGCACCAGGTCGCAACATCAGATGGTAGGTATTGCCCAGCAGGATATCCGCCCCTGTTTGCCGAACCGATTCCGGCAGCATCGCCTTGACCGTTGCAGCCGTCCCCACCGGCATGAAGGCCGGCGTCCGGATCTGACCCCGTGGAGTATCTATGACTCCGGTCCTGGCACGCCCATCCGTTGCATTCAGGGTAAAGGAAAATCCGTTCATGTCCGGCCCTTTTATGGCAGGCCGCCGTTCTAACGCGACCCGCGTGTCAGTGAAAGCCCCGCTGCATGCCCCGAGGCCCACGCCCACTGGAAATTATACCCACCCAGCCAGCCAGTCACATCAATGGCTTCACCGATAAAATGCAGTCCCGGCACCGTCCGTGCCTGCATGGTTTTCGCGTCCAGGTCGCAGGTATCGACACCACCCACCGTGACTTCGGCTGTCCGGTAACCCTCTGACCCGACAGGACACATCTGCCAGCGATGAATCCGTGAAGCAAGACGATCAAGCACGGCATTATTCTGATCAGCCAGCCGCATGCCCTCCAGCCCCAGTTCGACCGCAATCGCCTCTGCCAGCCGCGCCGGCAGATACATCCCCAGAACCTTTGTCACATTCACCCGCCCTCCCTGCCCGCGCCGGTCACGCAGTTCGGCCGCCAGATCTGTATCAGGGGCCAGGTTGATCCCAATCATATCGCCAGGCTTCCAGAAACTGGAGATCTGCAGCACAGCAGGACCCGACAGGCCACGATGCGTAAACAACAGTGCATCACGAAAACTCGTCTTACCATGATGCAGAATGGCCTCGGCTGAGATCCCCGCCAGTGGCTTGCATAATGCCAGATCCTGCTCGGCAAAGGTCAGGGGCACCAGCCCCGGACGCGGGGAGATAACCCGTAACCCGAACTGCCGTGCCAGATCATAGGCCAGCCCGCTTGCCCCCATCTTCGGAATTGACTTGCCACCCGAAGCCACAACCACGCGCCTTGCCCGGATTACTCCCCGGGATGTTTGAACAATGAACTCCTCTGCCCCACGCTCGACACTATGTAGAGTGGTTTCCAGCCAAAGCTCAGCCCCGGCCATCCGCCGGATCAGCATTTCGGTAACCTGCGTGGCCTTGCCATCACAAAACAACTGTCCGGCGGTCTTTTCATGCCATGGGATCCCTGCCCGGTCGACAAGTCCAACGAAATCATCCGGCCTGAACCCGGACAAAGCCGAAGCACAGAACCGCGAGTTTTCCGACAGGAATTTTTCCCGCGACGTATTGAGATTTGTGAAGTTGCACCTGCCTCCACCCGAGATACGGATCTTCTCCCCCGGCCTTGTGGCATGATCAATTACGACAACCCGGGCACCAGTTGTCCGTGCCGTACCCGCACAAAACAAACCCGCAGCCCCCGCCCCGACAATAAGAAGATCGCAATCCATCCCATCGCCATACGCATAGCCGGAGAACCCTGCAAGTTTTTCCCAAACCCCCTTGCACAACCCCGAATCCAGAGATAGATACGCCCGCACCGTTGGGGCGTAGCCAAGTGGTAAGGCAGCGGTTTTTGGTACCGTGTACCGTAGGTTCGAATCCTACCGCCCCAGCCAGTTATCCTTGTAGCATTGTAGCATAACAACCGTTTTTTCGGAGTTTTACAGCCGATATTGCAGCGGACGATTTTTTGTTTAACGGGCTGTCATCTGCTCTTTAGGTTCTGTGGGGATTCAGCGTCCGTTGATGAGAGCGCTTGCAGCATAGATCATGGCGGAGAAGACGGTGTCGGGCTTATCCGCTCTTAGGGCGATGCGTTTGAAGTCTTTCAGATTGCAGAAGAAATTTTTGATCAGGTGGCGCCACTTGTACATCTCGTCGTCGATCTGAATCGGCTCTTTCCGCTGCGGC
>JBKEAB010000146.1:0-2100 GCA_047971845.1 Paracoccus sp. (in: a-proteobacteria)
ATCAATGCAGTTCTGGGCATGTTTCTGGGCGCCGAATTCCGCCATCCGGGCGGCATGCGGCAGTTCAATGGACAGGGGCAGATTGGGGAACAAATAGTAGACCGCCGAGAAATCGATGGCCCCCTCACCGGGATAAAGCCGCCCGTCGCGGGCAAAGGCAATCATGTCATCCTTGGTATAGACCAGATTGCCGGCATCGCAGATATCCAGGAAATTGATCCATTCGGCAGGAACCCGTTCCAGCGCGAAAAGCGGTGCCTTGTTGAAATGCATGTAAAGCGTATCGACCAGCACCCCCTGATTGGCGCGCCCGGTCCGCTCAAGAATATCCAGCACCTCTTCCAGCGTGGTCAGCCGCGAAAAGGCCGGGACTTCCAGATTGGCCGTCAGCCCGAAGGGGGCGGCCAGATCGCAGATTTCCGCGAAGGTCTCGACCAGAAAGGCGCGGTCATTGCGCACATCCGTCCAGGCCGAGCAGATCAGATGTTTTGCCCCCAGTTCCGCACCCGCCTCAAAGGCCGGCAGGAACTGCTTGGGGTCCAGCCCGCGCACGATCCGCATCAATTCGATGTCAAAACATTTCACACCGGTTTCGGCCAGCGCCTGCTTGGTTTCACGAATGATCTGCGGCGAGCAAGGGTCGATATCCGGCTCACCGGCAACGCCCAGATGGAACAGCCGGTAGCTGGCAAATTCATAGCCTGCCTTGGCGGCGATATAGGTCTGTTCGGGCGGGGTCACACCCGGAATTGTCAGGTAGGACAGCGAATATTTATGGCTCATGCCACATCCTCCCCATGCTCTTTTTCAGAGCGCAGCCATGGCGGGGCGGGAACATGGCTGGCACGCGCGGGCAAGGGCCGCTCCAGCAGGGCCTCGGCGCGGGCCACCGGCGCGCTTAACGCCTGCCAGTCAATGCCGGTCTCCAGCCCCATTTCCGAACAGGCAAAAGCCGCATCCTCGGTCGAGATATTGCCCGTCGCCTTGGGCACGAACGGGCAGCCGCCAAGCCCGCCAAGCGCGGCATCGAAGGTGCGCACACCGGCCTGGATCCCGGCCACCATATTGGCAATCCCCAAGCCCCGCGTGTCATGCAGATGCAGCGAAAGCTGAACCTCGGGCGCGATCTCGCCGCGCAGCCGGGTACACAGATCGAACACCTGCCGCGGATTGGCCAGCCCGGCAGTGTCGGCGATATTGATCTCTTGCACACCAAGCGCCGAGAAATCCCGCGCAATCTCTGCCACGCGCGCCTCATCAATCTTGCCCTCAAAGCCGCAACCCAGTGCCGATTGAATGCCCGCGCGCACCGCAATGCCTTCGCCAAGCGCCTTTTCAATCGTCGGAATGATCGCCGCGCGGGCCTCATCCACGGTCTTGTTGGTGTTCTTTTTGGAATGCGTTTCGGACGCCGAAACCGAGATCGACAGATGCTTCACACCCACGGCCATGGCGCGTTCCAGCCCGGCCTTGTTCAGCACCAGCCCCGAATAGACCACGCCATCCTTGGGCGTGATCTTGGTAAACAGCTCATCCGTATTGGCCATTTGCGGCACCCATTTGGGATGCACGAAGGATCCCACCTGAATGCGCCGCAGGCCGGCATTTTCCAGCGCGCCCAGAAAATCCAACTTTTCCTCAATCGAGAAGATCCGGGATTCGTTCTGCAATCCGTCACGCAGAAATTCGTCTTCAATCAAGACATTGCCGGAAAATTCATACATCTCCGCACCCTCCCTTTGCTGGCTTGACAGGAAGATAGGGGCCAAAATGCATTGCATCAAATGATCATATTGGCGATAAAGCAAACATGATGTTAATTTTTGAGATAACACCATGCTGACCCTGCGCCAGATCGAGGTGATCCGCGCCATCACCGTTGCCGGCACCGTCAAGGGCGCGGCGGAATTGCTGAATGTCTCGGCCCCCGGGATCAGCCGGTTGATGAAACATACCGAAAGCCAGCTTGGCATCCGGCTGTTTTCACGCATCCATGGCCGCTATGCCCCCACGGACGAGGCGCGCGATATCTTCGCCCAGGTGACGGCGGTGTTTCAGTCGGTCGAGAACCTGCAATATTCCATCGAATCGCTGCGGGCG